>CAZPYI010000055.1:0-14519 GCA_964590305.1 uncultured Streptococcus sp. | reverse complement strand
TAAAGCTGACAATTCCTTGACAAACCTAATTAAGTAGCCTTAGACATCATGAAAATTAGTTTTTCCCTTCCATAAGAAATGTCTGACAGACTATTTCCTGATGGTAAAAGGTTGGCATCTCACATAGATAAACTAAATAAGACACATATGAATCTTGTCTTCAATTTAACTAATATACCTTTTTTCTTCAATCTACTATTTCCTTCTGTAAATATTGCTCCAAACTTGTTGGTTTTCTTCCTAGTACACGTGCAATATCAGTTGAAACTCCTGCTTGTTCACCCTTGGCAATGGCGGTATAAGTTGATACCCAAGAATCGTATTCCCATTGTTCAGCAGGCCAAACTTTTCGAGACTCGTAAGCTTCTTCAATTGTTTCATCAATGTAATCAATTTTTTTACCTGAAATTTGGCTAACCTGCACAGCTATTTGCGATAATGTCAAGTCCTCAGAACCTGTCATGTCTAAAATTTGATTCGCCCATTTTTCTGATTCTTCAAGAACTTTAGCGGCAACTTCTGCGACATCTGAACGCAAGACAGCTGATACTTTCCCGTCGCCTGCAGGCCCTTTGATTTCACCATAAGCCTGACACAAATCTACAAAGAAATCTAGGTAGAAATTGTCTCGCAGAAAAGTATAAGTGAACCCTTTTTCCTTAATATACTTCTCGGTAGCCGCATGGTCCCGAGCCAAGGTGAAGGTTGAGTCTAGGGTTGCATTATAAAATGACGTATAAACGATGTGCTTAACACCCGCCTCTTTAGCACTGTCAATAAATTTAAAATGCTGCATGAGGCGGTCAGGATGTTCTTTCGCTGAAATCATGAAGAGCACGTCTACCCCTCTTAATGCTGCAACAGCTTCTGGAGAGTACTCATAGCTAGCTTTATAGATAGTTGCACCTGCTAATTTTGGAGCACATTCCGGACTGCGTGCCAAGTGCCGTGCCTCAAGGCCAGCTTTTGAAATCTTGTCAGCCACAAAACCACCCAAATGACCTGTCACACCTGTTATTGCTATTGTTGTCATCATATTTCCTCCAATTTTTAAGATAATATCATTATAGCATGATAAAAAAATAGCTACTGTCATTTGGTGTTTTGCTTACTCAACTGTAAAAACATTTGTTCGTAGTATAAAAAACATTCAAGGCTTAGACACAAAGTCTAAGCGTTGAATGCAATTCGTCTTTCGTAAGTCTTCTTTCTATTGACAATAGTAAGAAATTGCTGACCTTATAAAGCTAGCTGTTCCTGTTCCACCTGCTTTATCAATGTTCTTTTTGAAACGATCATCTTGCACATACATTTCACCTAGTCCAGCAAGAATATCTTGTGTACAAGTATAAAAGTTGTCACTGATGTAATCCTGAAGCACTTTAACTTGAGTTTGTACTCTTCTATCTTCAGCTGGAATGTCTTTTAATTTTCCAAAGCCTTCCATAATTTTTGTCATTTCTAAACTAATCATTGAAAAATCATTCTTACTATTTTGTTCCTCAAACTCTTTATAAGCTGCTGTCTTTCCCCATCGACTTTTTGCCTCTTTTTGGTAGTCATCTAACTCTGATTTGTCATAAGCTGTGAAATTCATGACGTGGTCTCCTTTTTCTTTCAAAGATTTTGCATGACTAATGATATTATCCAGACGGTTTCTTTTTAGCTCCAAAAATTGAATTTGGTCCGAAAGTGCTTTCTGTTTATCATAACCCGCATGATCTATGATTTTTTTAATTTCTTTGAGAGGAAAGTCTAATTCACGAAAAAGTAAAATCTCTTGTAATCTTTCAAAAGTCTCATCATCATAGTAACGGTAACCATTCTCAGCTACAAAGCTGGGCTTAAGCAAGTCTATCTTATCATAGTAATGAAGCGTGCGCACGCTGACCCCTGATAGATTACTAATTTCTTTAACTGTTTTCATGTGAATTCCTCTCATAATTCCAGTATAAGCTATGACGTAAGTAGAGAGTCAAGCGAATTTTTCACTTTTTTCAACTCTCACCAATTCGAGCGTAAAGAAGTCATTTTTCACGTAGTAACACCGATTTAGTTAAAGTTTACTTATTCCTCAGTCTGCACTGGAACTCGTCCCCAATTTTGTTCACTTATTTTTGCATTTCCCATCTGATAAACAATATCAGCTTGCTGACTTATCTCATCCCATGCTTGAGCACCAATTCTTGAAACAGTCTCTGCAGTTTGTTTCACAGAAGCTAGATGTACCCGACCTTTTTTTGTAAATCCAAGGATATGAATAGATTCAGGAAGTGCCATTTCGGAAGCATTTACTAGGATATAAGTCAAAATGCGGCGCACACGCGATTTCGTATAACGTTTTGTTGCCACTTTATCCACAAGTTGGTCCACAGTTTTGACCTGCTTTATGGCCTTTTTAATACGATTTGCTAGTTCTTGATTAACTTGATAAACATCCGTTAAAGCTTGGTGGGTTATAATTTGATATTTTAGGAGTTCAAAATAGTTTTGCCAAGTCACTTGTGGAGAAGTCTGTAAAAGTCCCGCACTAGGTGTGAATTTCTCTACAAATGATAAGTCTCTTCTGTGGACACGCAAGCTGGTTGCTGAGGCAAAAGCAGACTCCTTGTCAGTAGAATGATATCCAGAACCCTGACGCTGAATAGGATTAAGGGTAATCTGGTGTTTAGCAGCTGCTTTAGTGTAGGCTAACCCTAAAATATGATTCGGGGTGTCACCAGAAAATTGAATACCCGTGAACTGTTCCCACATAGCTTGTGTTTTCTGTGGATAAGATAAAGAATTTGGCTGATTTTGCAAAAACAGTTGCATTTCAGCTTCTTTTTCCACAAAAATTTCCCCAAGTGCTTGATAATCAATGACCTCTTCTGTTCCAAATGTAAGGTTATCCACACCTAAACGAGCTAATATTGTAAGAGCTCCATTTGCAAAGTAATCAGCCGACTGAACAGCAACTAAAAAAGGGAGCTCAACGACAATATCTGCTCCGTTTTCTAGAGCCATTTGAGCTCGTGTCCATTTGTCCACAAGTGCAGGTTCGCCACGCTGGACAAAATTTCCTGACATGGCAACAATTTTTACGCCATCTGCTTGGTCTAAAAGGTATTTATGCCCATTATGAAAAGGATTGAACTCGGCAACTATACCCGTAACACTTTCCTTATTTTTCATCAAATCACACTCCTTCCCTACCCAATAACGTTATGAACACTTATTTTTTTGCGACAAAGAACCACCGTGCTGAAGTGTCACTAGGCTCCACATCTTCAAAATCTGCAAAGACTTTAATGTCCCTGAAACCTGCTTCTTCCAGCAAAATATCATAGGTCAATATATCATAAGTCCTTTCCTCATGAACTTCATCAAACCGCTCAAAGCGACCATCATCTTCCTGTATGAAAAATGTCAACTCATGGACTATAGAATGTGGCGCATTATCCGCATACGTATCCCAAACAAAAGCAAATTCTTCAGCATTCTCATGGTAAGAATAACCCGGAAAAACCTCATCTGTTTGATAAGTAGAGTGAACATCAAAAATAAAAACACCATCATCTTCTAGATGATTATAGACCTGTGAAAAAACCTCTCCCACCTCTACTTCATCCTTCATATAACAGATTGAATCTGAATAACATGTTACCAAATCAAATGTCTCAATATGCGATAAATCCAACATATTCCCTTGAATAAATGGCACAGTGACTTCTGCTGCTAGTGTTCTTTGACGAGCTAACTCTAGCATTTCTTCACTTAAATCAAGCCCAGTTACATCAAACCCAGCTTTTTTAAAATACACTGACTGTCTACCGGTTCCACAGGCTAATTCTAGCAATTTTCTTTTATCTTTTGGAAAATGTCTCAGACTAAAAGCCGTCCAACTATCGTATAAAGAGTCATCCATAATTGCATCATATACTTGAGCAAATGTTTCGTAAGTTGCCATATTTTTTCCTTATTTACAAATGACCCTGTTCAATGAACAAGGTCTAATTTTCTAGATTTTATAAGTAAGCATCAAGAGCCATCATAGGCGCTTCATGCCAGAGTTTTTCAAGATTGTAGTGTTGACGCTCATCTTCTGAGAACATATGAACAACGACACTATTTAAATCAAGCAAAACCCAACCCGTTTTGCTATCGCCTTCGAATTGGTTTGGATTCTCACCAGCTTCTTTAACTTTTTCACGGATATTATCTGCTATTGCTTCCAATTGACGACTATTTGTCGCACTTAAGATGACAAAATAATCCGCAACGCTTGTCAAAGCTTGTAAATCTAAAATAACAATGTCCTCAGCACGTTTTTCATCTGCGGCTTTGACAACTAATGTTAGTAATTCTTTTTCAGTCATATGACTCCTCGTTTAATATTTCCTTTAATTCTTTTATTTGAGCATAGCGATTATGCCAGATAGTTTCATAAAAATTGGTTAATGTCTCGGCAGTAAGTAGTCGATTATCAAAAGTACTCGTAAGACCTTTTGGAACGATGACCTTATAGCCAAACTCAAAGGCAACTTTGATTGTTACATCAATACAAAGTTCTATCTGCATACCTGTAATAATTACTTGTGAAATGCCACGTTGATCAAGATACTTCCTTAATTCCGTGTCACGAAAGGCACTGTTAAAGGCCTTATCAATGATTTTTTCTTCAGAACTAGGTTCTAATTCAGAGAAAATTTCCCAATCATGACTGCCGTATTTCAAATCGTCATCATGGTGCCTGACAAAAATGACTTCTATAGCGTTTTTTCGGCAATGAAAAATTAATCTTTTTAGGTCATTCAAAAAAATGTCAACATGATACGGTTTAGCTTTAATTAAAGCATTTTGTACATCAACAACAAGCAGAGCTGTTTTCATATCAATTTTCCTTCAAATACGCAACATAAGCATTATAAGTATCTAGCGTTTGTGGATATATAGGTAATCCTTGTTTAGCAAGGTGTGCTATTGTTGAAGCCGTCTCATAGGCGACTGCTTTATTGAGCGATTGTTTCGCTATTTTTCGTGCCTTCTCAACTCCAGAGAAATTTCGGTTGTCCTCAATATAATCGGCCACATAAACAATCTTGTCGAGAGTTGACATCTTGCTTGAACCCACCGTATGCGTTTCAATACTATGTAAAATTTCAGAATCGCTAATGTCTAAATCTTCTTGAATTTTATAAATCCCAACTAAACCATGCCAGACATTGTTACCCCATTTTTTTAGTTGAGGATCTAGTTTATATTTATCAATTAGCTCTAAAAACTCTGCGTCAGTCACTTCTTTAGCATAATCATGAAGTAGACCAGCTAGACCGGCTTTTTCAGTATCAAAATGATTAAGCTCTGCTAGATAGATAGCTGCCTTTTCAACGCCAAGAACATGCTCGAAACGTCTATCACTCATTTGTGAACGTACTTTTTCTAACAATTGAGAACGTTCGAGCCCACAATATTTTTCATAGGTCATCTATAGAGTCCCTCTTCTTCAATATAGTCAAGGACAGATTTTGGAAGAAGGTAATTTGGTCTGCGATTTTTCTTAATGAAACGACGAATCATTCGCGAAGAAATATCCATAAGTGGGACATCTACCCAAATAACTGGATAAGACGTCCCAGCCTTATATTTTGGCCTTTGAACACCGACAAACTGAACCATTTTAATAAGTTCATCAATACGATACCATTTTGGAAGATAGTCAACCATATCAGCTCCGATGATAAAATAGTAATTGATGTCAGGATTTTTTTCTGTTAAAAGCTTCATTGTATCGTAGGTGTAACTAATCCCTTTTCGTTCGAGTTCAATAGTTTCTACACCAAGACCTTCTACACCCTCAATAGCAAGTTCCAGCATTTTAAGTCGGTGCTTCTCATCAATAGTCACCTTTTCGTCGATATGTGGCGGTTTAAACTCAGGCATAAGGACAACCTCATCAAGACCTAATTGTTGACGTACCTGATCCGCTACAACCAAATGAGCATTGTGAACAGGATTGAAGTTGCCACCAAGTATACCAACCTGTTTACGCTTTTTTTCATTTTCTTTTGTTTTTAATTTTACTTTTGTAAATGGTGTTAGCAGTTCTAATGCCATAGCCCCTCCAAAATCTGGATTTACTGATTTTTACTTATTCAATGCTTTAACTTTTTCAGATATTTTGCGATTTTCTTTACGAGTTGATTGTTTATAAAGAATAAGGATTCTACCAATCTTTAACACCGTATCGCAAGTAAGCTCCTCTTCCAAAGTCTCTGCAACATCGTGGATATCTTCATCAGTGTTTTGAAGTAAGGTTACTTTAATGAGTTCACGCGCATCAAGGGCGCGACGAATACTTGTTTTAATCTGATCATTAAGACCATTTTTTCCAATCTGAACAATTGGCTTCATTGTATGTGCTTCACTTTTAAGAAAAGCACGTTGCTTACTTGTTAACATATTTTATTCTTTCTCTTGCTAATATCTACTTAATCTAAAGATGCCATTAATCAGTGATGGATTACTATTTTTCTATATTAATGCCTTGCGTAACATGATTGAAACGCCCTCTGGAGCCCAAGCAGCAATTTTCACGCTATTGTCTTTTGATCCTTGAACACGAATCCAACCCAAACCTGAATAAACAATATCAGTCTTTTCTTTGATTGAAAATTCATACCTAACAAGGTTTGGGAAATCACTAACTTCTTTATCAGAAGGTGGTGTCAAGAGACTGCCAACATGCTTGATATAAAAATTATCTGCACCAACCAACTTAGTCCGGTGAACCGTCAAATTATTGTCAAAATAGGCTGTGAAACCTTGTTTATTTCCAGCAATAAAATCAAAGCGACCCAATCCAGCCAAAAACAAGGTTTGTTCAGGATTAAGCTGATACGTTTTAGGCTTGATTTCTTTTTTAGGGCTAACATATTTAAGATTTTTATCCGTCAAATAATGTGCCATCTGATGACAATGAATAATCCCCGGAGTGTCATAAATATAGGAACCATCATCCAAGGGAATTTCAATCTTGTCAAGCGTTGTTCCTGGAAAACGACTGGTCGTAATCACATCTTTATTTCCTGTGATTTCGCTAATAATAGCATTAATGAGTGTTGATTTTCCAACATTAGTGACACCAACGACATAAACGTCACGTCCATGTCGCAATTCTTCAATTTTATCAATCAAGTCCTTAATAGCTTGGTGGTTTTGAGCACTGGTTAACATCACATCAACTGGACGTAGTCCCTCTTCATGTGCACGTTCAGTTAACCATTGTGTAACCTTGCCATCTTTGACAGACTTAGGCAAGATATCCTTTTTATTTCCCACTAAGAGAACGTCATTTCCTGAGACGAATCGTGACAATCCTGGAATGACCGAGCCATTGAAATCAAAGATATCCACTACATTAACAACAAGTGCATCACTATCCCCTACTTCATGTAGAAGTTTCAAAAATTCATCATCAGTAATATGGACATCAGTGATTTCGTTGTAATGTCGCAATCTAAAACAACGTTGGCAGTATAACTCACCCGTTTCAAGACCTTTTTCTAAAGCCCCTTTTGGAGTAAAGCCAACTTGATTTTTATCTTCCGTTTGAATTTTGGCACCACAACCAATACAAAATAATTCTTCCATTAAATTCCTTTTTGATATTCTATTTTTCCGAATTTTTCTTCGAGTTTCACCCAGACACGACGTTCACGCCAACGATTAATTTTTGTGACCCATGAATCTGTTGTCACTAATGGCTTTACCAAAACAGATCTGATTCCGGCACGATGACTTGCCCTGATATCCGTCATTAATTGATCACCTACCATGACAACTTCCTCAGTCGCAAAGCCATAGCGTTCAATTGCTTTATTGATACCAAGCGAGAATGGTTTCATTGCACGCCCAACAAAATCTACCCCAAATCGTGAAACCGCACGTTCCACACGGGAATGTTTATTATTAGATACAACAACTACTGATATATCGGCTATAGTCATCTCATCCAGCCAAGCACGTACCTCAGGCGTTCCATCAGGATTATCCCACGCGATTAAGGTATTATCCAAATCGACTAGAACTGCACGAATACCATTGCGCAACAAATCTTCTGCTTTTAAATCATAAACTGCTTCGACCGCGAAAGTCGGCCAATAATCATCTATACTCAACGTTAACTCCAAAAAATATATTTTACCCTTTATTCTATCATAAATAGACTAATATGGCGAGAAAGAAAAAGCTAAGCTTAGACAGTTTAGCTTTTCATTTCACTCTTTTTATAAACCAACAAATCTTTGATTGATATGGTAACAACTGCTAAAATTATCAAAAACATTCCCAAAAAATCAATGGGATAGAAAACCTCGTGCATGATGATAAGTGCCAAAATCACAGAAGCTACAGGTTCAACAGAAGCTAACAAACTTCCTTTGACAGCACCAACAATGGTCGTTCCTTTCAGGAAAACGGTATAAGCAAATATGGTTCCAATACCAATAATCCCAAATAGCGCCAACCAGATACCTGCGGAAAAATGTATCTCTGATTGCCATGAACGTGTTCCAATGGAAAAAACAAGCCCACCCAAAAGCATACTTAAGCCAATAATTATCAAACTCCCCCATTCCTGAATCAACTTCACAGGGATAAGAATATAGAGAGCATAGGTGACTGCAGCCAAGAGACCCCAAAAGAGACCCTTGGGAGTAATGGCCAAACTATCAAATTGTCCATGCGTTGCTATAATGAAGGTCCCTAAAATAGCAAAAATCATTGCCAATAATTCTGTTTTACTGGGTAACCTTTTGTTCCTCAGACAGACATAAGCCAAAATCAAGACAGGAGTTAAGTACTGCAGAACTGTTGCTGTCCCAGCATTAGTATAATAAATGGCTGTCAAATAGGCATATTGATTCATGGTAAGTCCAAAAATGCTAAAAAGAATAATGCCAAAAATAACGTGTTTTTTCTTTATAGCCTGTAAAAGCCGTTCTTTTTGGGTGACAAATGCAATACCTGTTATAAAAATACCTGACACTAGTAGGCGCAATGATGTCAAGAGATTAACATCCATTCCATTTGCCATTAAATACTGACCAGACACTCCGGAAATTCCCCAGCAAATACCTGCTATGATAACCATAAGACTGCCTTTTAACTCTTTATTCATCTCAACTCCTCAATTCAAACACAGTGCCACCATTGTAACATAATTTGGGACAAGAAAAAACCAGTCAAGGCGACTGATTTTGTGTTTAGTTATCTAAGAGTTTTGCCAATTCAACTTTAAGTAATTTTTGTGCAACTTGTGGGTTTGCTTTCCCCTTTGTTGCCTTCATGAGAAATCCTGTAAATGCTTTATCCGCATTGCGCTTACCGGATTTGAAATCAGTTACTGCCTGCTCATTGTCTTCAAAAACGTGATGAATGATTGGAATCAAGACATTTGGATCTGAAATTTGAATCAAGCCAGCTTTTTCAACATAGTCACGCGCAGAACCACCATTCTTAGCAAGATGGACAAAAACTTTCTTGGCAATTTTTGACGAAATAGTACCATCTTCGATAATAGCAATCATTTCAACTAAATTATCAGGTGTTAACTCAATTTCTGCAATGGCTTTGCCTTCAGCATTGAGGAATTGCGCAACCTCTCCTTGCAACCAGTTTGATACTTGTTTTGCATCTCCACCAAGATTGACAGCACGCTCAAAGAAATCTGACAAAGCCTTTGTAGCAGTAATTTGTACAGCATCGTATGCTGACAAGCCAAACTCCTCAACATAGCGTCTTCGACGTTCTTTTGGAAATTCTGGTAAACTACCATGGACTTCTTCAATCCATTGATTAGAGATTTCAAAAAGAGGAAGGTCTGGCTCAGGGAAATAACGGTAATCCGATGACCCTTCTTTAACACGCATCAAAATAGTCTGACCACTTGCTTCATCATAGCGACGTGTTTCTTGTTGAATCTCTCCACCAGAACGAAGCACTTTTGCTTGACGTTCTTCTTCATAAATCAATCCTTTGCGCACATTGTTAAATGAATTGAGGTTTTTAAGCTCTGCTTTTGTCCCAAATTCTTCTTGACCATAAGGTCGAAGAGATATGTTGGCATCCACACGCATGGAGCCTTCTTCCATCTTAACATCTGAAATTCCTGTATACTGAATGATTTCTTTAAGAGCTGTCAGATAGGCATAGGCTTCCTCTGGTGAACGCATATCTGCTTCTGACACAATTTCAATGAGAGGAACACCTTGTCGATTAAGATCAACATAAGAATAACCATCGGTACCATGCGTATTCTTGCCGGCATCTTCTTCAATATGTGCGCGTTCAATTCGGATTTTCTTGGTATTACCATCTCCAAGCTCAATTTCAATCCAACCATCGTAGCCAACTGGTTCATCAAATTGTGAGATTTGATAAGCTTTTGGATTGTCAGGATAGAAATAATTTTTCCGGTCAAAATGCATCTCTTGGTGAATAGCCATATTAAGCGCCAAAGCTGCTTTAATCCCTGCATCAATAGTGCTTTTATTAATAACTGGAAGTACTCCTGGAAAAGACCAGTCAATAATATTAGTATTGATATTTGGGTCTTCACCAAAGTGTGCTGGAGATGGTGAGAAGATTTTTGAATCTGTCTTCAATTCAACGTGAACTTCAATTCCAATAATTGTTTCAAAATTCATTAGTTCTCACCTCCAAAAATATGTGGCTGTTGTTTGTGATAGTCTGTCGTTGCTTCATAAGCTGCAGCCACTTGATAGAGCTTTTCTTCACTATATTTTGGTCCAATTAATTGCATACCAACAGGCAGCCCATGTGCAAATCCTGCAGGGGTAGACAGACCTGGAAGACCTGCTAAATTAACAGGAATTGTCAAAATATCTGCTAGATACATCGCAACAGGGTCATGATTAAGAGAATCTAAGTCATAAGCTACACTTGGTGCTGTAGGTCCTAAAATAAGATCATAGTCAGCGAATATTTTCTCAAAATCTTGAATAATCAATGTCCGAACTTGACCAGCTTTTTTGAAATAAGCATCATAGTAGCCTGATGACAAACTGAACGTTCCAAGCATGATGCGACGTTTCACTTCATCCCCAAAGCCTTCGCTTCGCGTATTGACATAGATATCATCAAGATTATTATAGTTCTCTGTGCGATAGCCATAACGAATCCCATCAAAACGTTGGAGATTAGATGAGGCTTCTGAAGAGGCAATAATATAATAAACGGCAACACCATATTTACTGTGAGGTAAGCTGACTTCTTCCACAGTTGCGCCTAGGGTTTCAAAATGTTTTGCAGCTTTTAGAATGGACTCTTTGACGTCCGCATCAATCCCTTCTCCCAAGTATTCTTTAGGAAGGGCAATTGTCATTCCTTTAATATCTTTACCAATTTGAGATGTAAAATCAGCAACTTCATTGAGAGTAGATGTTGAATCCTTGGCATCGTATCCAGAGATGACATTTAGGAGTTGAGCATTTTCTCTAACTGTTGGTGAAAATGGTCCAATCTGATCAAGCGAACTTCCAAAAGCAAATAAACCAAATCGTGACACACGACCATATGTCGGTTTCAAACCAACAATCCCATTAAATGCTGCCGGCTGACGTATGGAGCCTCCTGTATCAGAACCAAGAGATAAGCGTACTTGACCTGATGCTACCGAAGCAGCAGAACCACCAGATGAGCCACCAGGAACCTTACTGTGATCCCAAGCGTTCTTTGTTTTGTGAAAGTAAGATGTTTCGGTAGAACCACCCATGGCAAACTCATCCATATTGGTTTTGCCAATAAGAATCATATCCTTTTCATAAAGTTTTTCAACAACGGTTGCATCAAAAATTGGTTCATAATTGAACAGCATTTTTGAAGCTGCTGTTGTCAAAACACCTTTTGTTGACATGTTGTCTTTGACAGCAAGCGGAATCCCTGACATGACATTATCAGAATCTATACCTTTTTCATCAATGTGTTTTGCCTGTTCCAAAGCTGATTCTTCTGCAATTGTGATAAATGACCCAACAGCCTCTTCACGAGACTTGATATCTTCCAGAGTAGACTTGGTCAATTCAGTTGCTGATATTTCTTTATTGACAAGAAGTTGGTGCAGCTCATCAATCGTTTTATTATTAAATGACATTAAGCATCTCCTCCATCTTCAAGAATTGCAGGTACTTTGATGTAATAGTTTTCATGCTGAGGGACATTTTTAAATAAATCATCACGATTATCACCAGCAACAGCAATATCTTCACGCATCACAGTCTTACGGTCAGCCATCGTGGTCGTTATAGCGACACCTTCTGTATCCACTTCATTTAAGAGTTCTACCATATCAACGATTTTTGACAAAGTTGTCGCAAATTCTGCTGTTTCTTCATCAGAAAAAGACAATTTTGACAAATTGGCAACATGACGAACTTCTTCTTCCGAAATTTTCATCTTATTTCTCCTATTTATAGATAGTCTTTAAAATTATATCACAATTTCTATTCCTATGAAATTGTAATATGCTCTGCGTTAAAAAAGTTTACAACGCACGGCTGTAAACTTAGACTAGGTTATTCAGTTATTTTAGCTCCTAAAACATTTTTAAAATGATTGAGAGCAAATTGGTGTGCTTCTTCTGTAATCGAAGCAACTGCAGATACCGGAATTTCAATCTCATATCCTAAATTGTAGGCATCAATAGCAGTATGTAAGACACAGATGTCGGTCAAGACTCCTGTTAAAACTAATTTTGTCACATGTCGCTCTCTTAATCTGATGTCTAAATCAGTCCCTGAAAAAGCTGAATAGTGACGTTTGTTCATCCAAAAAACACGTTTATCAGTTGTGATTGATTCAAAAACATCTCCAAGCTTGCCATATAAGTCACGCCCTGCAGTCCCAATAATGTTATGTGGTGGAAATAGTTTTGTTTCTGGATGAAAATCATCCCCTATGTCATGACCATCAATAGCAAAGAAGATATAATCACCCGCATCATAAGCTTTTTGAGTGATTTCTGCGATTGCAATTTCAATAGCTTGAGCAGCTTTTCCAGCAGTCAGTTTCCCACCATCTGCAACAAAATCATTGGTATAATCAATTGAAATTAAAGCTTTTGTCATCTTATTTGTATTCTTTCAATTTATCAAAGATTCCTTTGTTGATCACTTTGAGATAAGTTCCCTTCATCCCAAGTGAACGACTTTCAATAATACCAGCTGACTCAAGTTTGCGAAGAGCATTGACAATAACTGACCGTGTGATACCAATACGATCTGCAATAACAGAAGCAGTTAGACGACCTTCATCTCCATCAAGCTCTCCAAGAATAGCAGTAACTGCCTTCATTTCAGAGTACGAAAGCGTATTGACAGCCATATTAACTGCTGTTTGTTGGCGAATGGTTTCTTCTAGATTCTCAGTTTGCAAGTTTAGCAATTGAATACCAACTACTGTGCTAGCAATTTCAATTAGGATAAGGTCGTCTTCCAAAAATTCTTTATCGTTACGCCAGATAATTAGCGAGCCTAAACGCATGCCACCACCATAGATTGGAGCAATGGTCGTTAAGCCATCTGGATAAGAATCGTTTGATTCAACTGGAAAAATTGTCAAATCGCTATCCACAGGCAAATTAGCTTCCGTATCATAGACACGGCTTGCTGCTTTAACATAGCTGTCTGGAAATTGTTTTGCTTTAAAAAATTCTTCTACTCGATCATTATTCGTTTTATATTTCATGGCGTATCCAAGAAGGGTACCACGAGCATCGATGATACACGAATTGCAGTCAATAATATCAGCTAATTGCGCAGCCATTGTATCATATGGGAGATCCGCATCTAAGCTCTCTACGGAGCGCTGCAAAATCGATGTGATTTTTCTAGTTTTATTTAACAAATTTGGCATAATTTTCTTCCTTTGTAATATTTGCGACTAAATTATATCAAAGGATTTTCCATTTTGCAAATAATTATCAGAAAATTCCTTCTTTTTTTGACAATTTTCTGAAAGCGCCCTCCTTTTAAAATAATTTGACAATTTTAATAACAATAATTAGGGGAATAGCTGTCATAATTAGTCAGATATAAATCCTACTGACCTTCTGCAGCCTCTCATTTTTCCTAATTTCTTCATGTTGTATTACCTTATATCCCTAAAACATTTGAATCTCTTTTCATAATAAAAAGGGCTCTGTTCTGTAGAATAGTACAGGAAACCAAACCCTTTGTTAAAAAACATATAACGTTTGAGTGTATTTACAAAAAATAGTCCTTTGACTCCTAGCGACGGTATTGACTCAAAACACGTGTCAATTTTTCTTGAATTTCTGCCAATTCTTCCACACGTGGCAAATAAACGATACGGAAATGATCAGGTTCGTTCCAGTTAAATCCTTTCCCAGGGACTAACATGACTTTTTCTTGTTTTAATAATTCAAGTACAAATTGTTCATCATCATCTATATTATACATATTGCGATCAATTTTAGGGAAAATATAGAGCCCTGCGGT
>CAZPYI010000054.1:0-14899 GCA_964590305.1 uncultured Streptococcus sp. | reverse complement strand
CTTTTTCAGGCAAAGATGCAACAAAAGTTGATAGGTCTGCATCATATGCAGCACGCTATATTGCTAAGAATATAGTTGCGGCTGGGCTGGCAAAGAAAGCAGAAGTTCAATTGGCTTATGCAATTGGTGTAGCACAACCAGTTTCGGTTCGTGTGGATACTTTCGGAACGGGGACAGTTTTGGAAAGCAAGCTTGAAGAGGTTGTTCGTCAACTTTTTGACCTTCGTCCAGCTGGAATTATTCAAATGCTAGATCTCAAACGTCCAATATATAGACAGACAGCAGCCTATGGGCATATGGGCCGGTCAGATATTGATCTTCCGTGGGAAAAATTAGATAAGGTAGAAGCATTAAAAAACGCATTACAATAATGTAGTTATCTTTAACTGGAGTGGACGATGGAGATATACTCCAGTTTTTCTTTACATCAGTAGATAAACAGGCTAATGATTGCTTGTTTTTTGATAATGAGTTTATATCTTTAAGAACACTTAAAATTTCCTTTATCTGATTGTCTATTTGAAAAAAGCCTCAACCTATGATAAAATAATAGAGTTGAATTCTAGTTAAAGAAAGTAATGTATGCGGAAAATTATTATTAAGGGTGGAAAACCACTCAAAGGTGAAGTTGCTGTTTCAGGTGCAAAAAATAGTGTTGTAGCACTCATTCCAGCAATTATTCTTGCTGATGATATTGTAACTTTAGATGGTGTGCCTGCGATTTCAGATGTTGATAGCTTGATTGATATCATGGAAATCATGGGAGCTACTATCAAGAGAGATGGTGAAACTCTTGAAATTGATTCTCGAGGGGTCAAAAATCTACCTATGCCTTATGGGAAGATTAATAGTTTAAGAGCTTCTTATTATTTCTATGGAAGCTTATTAGGACGTTTTGGTGAAGCAACTGTTGGCTTACCTGGAGGCTGTGATTTGGGCCCTCGTCCGATTGACTTGCATCTAAAAGCATTTGAGGCTATGGGAGCAAGTGTCTCCTATGAGGGAGAGTCAATGCGGTTAGCTGTCAAGAATCTGCCTCTTCATGGTGCTCATATCTACATGGATACAGTCAGCGTTGGTGCTACTATCAATACTATGATTGCGGCGACTAAAGCTAAAGGTCGGACTGTTATTGAAAATGCTGCACGTGAGCCTGAAATAATTGATGTGGCTACCTTATTAAATAATATGGGAGCACACGTTAGAGGAGCAGGCACAGACATGATTACCATTGAAGGAGTAGAGACGCTTCATGGAACACGCCATCAAGTCATACCCGATCGTATCGAGGCTGGTACTTATATTGCAATGGCGGCAGCGATTGGAGAAGGTGTGCGTGTAACAAATGTCCTTTATGAACACCTAGATAGCTTTATTGCTAAACTTGAAGAGATGGGTGTTCGTATGACTATCGAAGAGGACTCTATTTTTGTTGAAAAGCAAAAAAATCTCAAGCCAGTCTCAATAAAGACATCACCTTACCCAGGCTTTGCTACAGATTTACAACAGCCTATCACTCCCTTGCTCTTGATGACCGAGGGTCGCGGAACGATTATTGATACTATCTATCAGAAGCGTACTAATCATGTGGCTGAAATGGCTCGAATGGGTGCAGACATCTTAACTCGGGGAGGACAGATTATTTATCACGGACCTAACAAGTTAAGTGGTGCTCCAGTTAAAGCAACTGATTTACGTGCAGGTGCAGCTCTTGTTATAGCTGGATTATTAGCCGAAGGTCAAACTGAAATTACAAATATTGAATTTATTTTAAGAGGATATTCGAATATCATTAAAAAATTGACTGCTTTAGGAGCAGATGTTCAACTAATAGATGCCTAAAAAAAGCCATAGGGCTTTTTTTATTTGGATAGCATACTATCTCTGATATAAAATAATCTTCTGTTGTGATATAATGAGAACATGGATATTTGGACAGAATTAGGACGTTATTCATTTTTTGAGACAGATAGATTGTATTTACGTCCATTTGCTTTTTCGGATTGTGATGATTTTTGGGAAATATGTTCAAGCTCGAAAAACCTCCAGTTTATTTTTCCAAGTCAAGCAACTAAAGAAGAAAGTAATTTTCTTTTGGTTCATTATTTCATGAAAGAACCTTTAGGCGTCTGGGCTATTGAGGATAAAAAAACGCATAAAATGGTTGGTGCTATTAGATTTGAAAAAATGGATATTGCTAAGAAATCTTCAGAGATTGGTTATTTTTTAAATCAAAATTTTTGGGGCAAAGGTTTGATGGTAGAATGCCTGAAAAACCTAACCTTCCTTGCCTTTCAAGAATTTGGGTTAAAAAAGCTTCAATTAATTGTACACGAAGAAAATTATGCCAGTCGACGAGTCGCAATTAAAGCGTCTTTTAACTTTTTTAGACAATTCAAAGGAAGTGACCGCTATACTCGGAAAATGAGAAATTATGTTGAGTATCAAATAAGTAAGGGTGATTATCGTTATGAGTAAACATCAAGAAATATTAGACTATTTGGAAAATTTGGCCATTGGAAAACGTGTCAGTGTAAGAAGTATTTCCAACCATTTAAAAGTAAGTGATGGAACTGCTTATCGAGCGATCAAAGAAGCTGAAAATCGTGGAATTGTTGAAACTCGTCCCAGAAGTGGGACTATTCGTGTTGAGAAGAAATCTAAAGAGCGAATTGAACGTCTGACATACGCTGAAATCGCACGTATTAGTGATTCAGAAGTCCTTGCTGGGAGAGCTGGTCTTGGTCGTGAATTTAGCAAGTTTTCAATAGGGGCAATGACACGACAAAATATTAGCCGCTATCTTGTCAAAGGTGGACTCCTGATAGTTGGGGATCGTGAAAATATTCAGTTGCTAGCACTTGAAAATCAAAACGCTATTTTGGTGACAGGTGGTTTTACAGTCTCTGATAAGGTCATTTCAGTTGCTGATCGTTTAGGTATTCCAGTGATGGTTACACACTACGATACATTCACTGTTGCAACTATGATTAATCATGCATTGTCAAATGTTAGAATCAAGACTGATTTAAAAACTGTTGAACAGGTTTACCAATCAAAATTTGAGTATGGCTTTTTAGGAAAAGATGATACTATTAAGGAATTTAATGACTTAATTAAACAAACCAAAAATGTCCGTTTTCCAATTGTTGATAGGAAAAATAGAGTTGTTGGTGTTGTCAGCATGTTAGATGTTGTTGGTAGAGATGTCGAAACCAAGCTACAGACTATCATGACAAGAAATCCCATTGTGGCCAAACCACAAGCAAGCTTAGCCAATACTAGTCAAAAAATGATATTTGAAGATTTGAATATGTTACCTGTAGTAAATGAAGATGTTGTACTACTTGGGGTTATCACGCGCCGCCAGGCAGTTGAAAATCTTCCAAATTTCCAACACGCCAATCTTTACACATATAGTGATCAGATTCTTTCAAATCTTCAACACGAAGATGGCTGCTATCAATTTGTTGTTGAGCCAGCAATGATTGATAATGCAGGAAATTTTGCACAGGGTGTTTTAGCAGAATTTATAAAGGACATCAGTATCCGTGTTTTGACTAAAAAGTATCAGAAGAATATAATTATTGAACAAATGATGGTATACTTCTTGCAAGCTGTACAAATAGATGATTGCTTGGAAATCAAACCTAGAGTGATTTCAGAGAAAAGACGTAGCAGTATTATTGATTTTGAAATTTGTTTAGCGGATCAGATTGTTTCAAAAGCAGTTATTACAACAAAGATAAATTAATTTGAGGAGAAAAATAGAAAAATGATAACATTAAAATCAGAACGTGAAATTGAGGCCATGGACAGAGCTGGAGATTTTCTAGCAAGTATCCATATTGGTTTACGTGACTTGATTAAGCCAGGAATTGATATGTGGGATGTGGAAGAATATGTCCGCAAACGTTGTAAAGAGGAAAATGTTTTACCTCTTCAAATTGGTGTAGACGGACCAATGATGGATTATCCTTATGCCACATGTTGTAGTTTGAATGATGAAGTTGCTCATGGATTCCCACGTCACTACACATTAAAAGAGGGTGACTTGCTCAAAGTTGATATGGTTTTAAGTGAGCCTCTTGAAAAATCAGTCCTTAATGTGTCACAATTGAATTTTAATGATACCCAAGAAATGAAAAAGCATACTGAAAGTTATTCGGGTGGTATCGCAGATTCATGTTGGGCTTATGGCATTGGCAATGTTTCTGAAGAAGTCAAAAATCTTATAGAAGTCACGAAAGAATCTATGTATATTGGTATTGAAAAGGCCGTTATCGGAAATCGTATAGGCGATATTGGTGCCGCTATTCAGGAATACGCTGAGAGTCGCGGATATGGTGTTGTTCGAGATTTGGTTGGCCATGGTGTTGGGCCAACTATGCATGAAGAACCAAATGTTCCATCATATGGTACTGTAGGCCGTGGTCTTCGCCTTCGTGAAGGAATGGTTTTAACGATTGAACCAATGATCAATACAGGAACTTGGGAGATTGATACTGATTATAAAACTGGCTGGGTTCATAAAACATTAGATGGTGGTCTTTCATGCCAAACAGAGCATCAATTTGTCATTACGAAAGATGGTCCTGTTATTTTAACAAGCCAGGGAGAAGAAAGAACCTACTAGTATGAATCGCAGACATTTACTAGATAAATTACTATCAAAATTGGAATGGAAGCCACTTCAAATTTACCTTAAACACTTTAGAAGTGCAGAGGTTGATTTGTCGGCTATTGCTGTGGCATACTATCTGATATTGACTGCCTTTCCTTTACTTGTCATTGCTGCCAATATTTTTCCCTATCTCAGTATTGATATATCCGAATTACTGGAGTTAATGCAAGAAAATTTGCCAGCAAACATTTATAAAACTGTCTCATCTATTACAGTTGATATTTTTTCAAAGCCTTCAGGTAGTATGCTGGGAGTAGCCACTTTGACAGGCCTTTGGACAATGTCAAAAAGTTTAACATCACTTCAAAAGGCAATTAATAAAGCTTATGGTGTCTCCCAACATCGGGATTTTGTTATCGGTCGCTTGGTAGGTATATTAGCAAGTTTGTTGATTTTGTTTTTACTAACTTTTGTCTTGCTTTTTTCTACTTTCTCCAAAGTTGCTCTACAATTACTAGATGTATATTATAACTTTAGTGATACTGTAACAACTGTGATTTTAAATCTAGCACAACCTGTCACGATTTTGACTGTTTTCGGTGGTCTTATGATTCTTTACTTCATTCTTCCCAATGTTAAAATTAGAAAACTACGCTATATCCTACCAGGGACTATATTCACAACAGTCGTTATCGTCTTCTTAAATAGTTTATTTACTAATTATGCCATGAGGACGTTTGAACGGATGGTTGATTTAAAAACTTTAGGGTCAGTAGTAATCTTTGTCTTAATGCTCTGGTTCATCTTCCTTGCTCATATATTGATCCAAGGTGCAATTTTGAATGCTACCTATCAAGAGTTGCGTCAAGGAAAGTTAGAAAGTCGTCGTGGAGATGTTATGTCCATTATTCAAACGCGAACTATGAATGATTATACAAAAGATAAAAAATAAGTATCGAATTTTTCGATACTTATTTTTTATCTTTAAAGACTAGCAACTTGCTGATAACATAGTTTAATATAATGATTAAAACTTGAGCAAAAACAGTTTCAATCGCATTGACTAAGTTGATATTATTATTGACAAATTGTCCAATAATAGTAGGGAATTTTTCAACCAGTAGAAAAGCTAAGACCAAATCTAAAGCTAAGGTGAATAGCCGAGCTACAAAAAATTTGACAAACCGATTAACCCAGCCTTTTCGAACTTGATTGAAAACAAAGGAATCGTTCGTGAAAAATGCAAAAATAATGGAAGTAATGCTAGCTAGGACAGCCGATAGAGTAGCAGATTGAGTGATTGAAAATAAAAAAATTCGGGTTACCATATAGACCAAAGTCGCTAAGACACCGAAAAAAAGGTACTTGAATACTTCACTAGATATAATTTTTTTCATAAAACTACTATATCAAAATCTGAGGAAATATGCTATACTTTTAAGCGTTGTTAAAAACAACCCTTGGTGCTTAGTTCCCTTTCACCAAGCATATTACACACGTGGATATTGTAGGTTATTACTATTTTAGTTTTTGTAATGACTGTTTCAATTTTTTGAGACAGAGTGATATTTTTTGATGTTGACTAAGATTACAACTATTTCAATCTAATGATTTATGATTTTCTAACGTCAAAGGAGAATCTCTATGAAAAACTTTTCTGTCCGTGATTTTGTACAAGTTGCACTTGTTGCTGCACTTTATGTTGTGCTAACAATTACACCGCCATTAAATGCTATTAGCTATGGTGCCTATCAATTTCGAGTATCTGAAATGCTAAATTTTATGGCATTTTATAATCGAAAGTACATTATTGGACTGACTTTTGGCTGTATGATTGCTAATCTTTATAGCTTTGGAATGATTGATGTTATTGTTGGTGGAGGTTCAACTCTTGTTTTTGTAACACTAGGAGTTAAACTTTTTAGTCGTTACAAGGAAGAATATTTCTTTGGAGGATTTATAAATAAAGCTTTCTTTTATTTTTCATTCTTTTTTGCGGCTTCAATGATTACAGTAGCTATTGAGCTAACATTTTTTGGCTCACCTTTTTTGTTCACTTGGTTCACGACTGCTGTGGGAGAGCTAGCATCACTCCTAATTGGCGCACTTATTATGGATAAAGTAAGCAAACGTATTGATCTGATAAACTAATAAATAAAACTCTCTTTTGGAGAGTTTTATTTATTTTGATAGCTTATAAAAATAATATTATTATCATATTTCGCAATTTTTCAGGTCTGAGAATATAATTTTCTTGTCATATAGCGACTGAAAGCAAGTAATGTAAAAGTTGATAAGTAATTTCATATTTTATAAGGCAATATTTCTATGCTTTTTTGTATATGAACATTTAATTTTAGAAGCTCGCCATGTGCTTTTTATGCTTGAAGTCTAGAAATATGGTAAAATATAAGATATGGAAAAGCAAATAAAAGATTTGGTTGATTTACTTAATCAATACAGAAATGAATACTATACTAAAGACAATCCAAGTATATCTGATAGTGAATATGATAAACTTTATCGAGAGCTGGTTGCTCTTGAAGAACAATATCCTAACTTAATTTTGGCCAATAGTCCTTCGCAATTTATTGGTGATCAGGTACTAGATGGTTTTGAAAAATATCAGCATGAGTACCCGCTTTATTCGTTACAAGATGCCTTTACTCGTGAAGAATTAGATGAGTTTGATCGTCGTGTTAAAGCGGAATTTCCAAATGCTTCATACATGGCGGAATTAAAAATTGATGGTCTTTCAATTTCACTTATATATGTCAATGGACGTTTGCAAGTTGGCGCGACACGTGGTAACGGCAGTGTTGGAGAAAATATTACTGAAAATTTAAAACGTATTAAAGACATTCCACATATTATAAATGAGGATTTAAACATTACGGTACGGGGTGAAGCATACATGCCTCGAGCTTCTTTTGATGACATAAATGCTAGCCGTCGGGAGAATGGTGAGCCTGAATTTGCTAATCCTCGCAATGCAGCAGCTGGGACACTTAGGCAGTTAGATACCTCTGTTGTAGCCAAGAGAAACCTAGCAACATTTCTCTACCAAGAAGCGAGTCCAACGAGGCAAATGAGCCAGGATGATGTTTTAAAAGAGTTGGTAGGATATGGTTTTTCTGTTAACCAACACCGATTAACAACATCTTCGATGGATGATGTTTGGCATTATATCCAAGATGTTTCAGATATGCGTGATGATTTACCTTACGACATTGACGGTATTGTTATTAAAGTCAATAGTTTTGTCATGCAAGAAGAGTTAGGATTTACTGTTAAAGCACCACGTTGGGCCATTGCGTATAAATTTCCAGCAGAAGAAAAAGAGGCTGAAATATTATCAGTTGATTGGACTGTAGGACGTACAGGTGTTGTTACACCTACAGCTAATCTGACCCCTGTTCAACTTGCAGGAACAACTGTTAGTCGTGCAACTCTCCATAATGTTGATTATATTGCTGAAAAGGATATTCGGATAGGTGACACAGTTGTCGTTTATAAAGCAGGAGACATAATACCAGCAGTTTCATATGTGGTAGAAGGTAAACGTAATCAGCAACAAGTCATGCCAATTCCACACACTTGTCCTTCTTGTAATAGTGAACTGATTCATTATGAAGATGAGGTCGCTTTAAGGTGTATAAATCCCTTGTGTCCAAGTCAAATTAAGGAGCGGTTAACACACTTTGCTAGCCGTGATGCTATGAATATTGTTGGGCTTGGTCCGTCAATTGTTGAAAAACTTTTTTCAAATAGTCTTGTTCGTGATGTTGCGGATATTTACAAGCTAACAACGGATAATTTTATGACTCTTGATGGGATTAAAGAAAAATCAGCTGGGAAACTTTATGACGCCATCCAATCTTCAAAGTTAAACTCAGCTGAGAAACTTTTATTTGGCTTAGGAATTCGACACATTGGCTCTAAGGTAAGTCGGCAACTATTAGAAAATTTTGGAGATATTGAAAGTTTAGCAAAAGCTGATTTTGATGCTATTGCCAATATCGATGGTTTAGGAGGAGTTATCGCAGAGTCCTTATGTAGTTATTTTGCTAAGGATGAAGCAGAAAAACTTCTTGCAGAGTTAAAAGGTTTTGATGTTAATCTGGTATACTTGGGACAAAAAGTTCAAGATGATGCTCAATTATCGGGACTAACGGTTGTTTTAACAGGAAAATTAGAACATTTAACTCGTAAAGATGCTAAGGAAAAGTTACAAAAATTAGGTGCCAATGTGACTGGTAGCGTTTCCAAAAAAACAGATATTGTTGTAGCAGGAGTAGATGCGGGTTCTAAGCTGGATAAGGCCAGACTGCTTAATCTTGACATTAGAGATGAAGCTTGGTTAGAAAGTTTATAGTTGAGGAACTATTATGGCAAAAAAGAGAAAACGAGCACGCTTGATATATAATCCCACTTCTGGACAAGAAATTATGAAGAAGCATGTAGCAGAAGTCTTAGATATTGTAGAAAATGCTGGTTTTGAGACGTCAGCTTTTCAGACGACAGCCACTCCAAATTCTGCACGTGATGAAGCTAAAAGAGCAGCAAAAACTGGTTTTGATTTAATCATAGCAGCTGGTGGTGATGGGACAATAAATGAAGTCGTTAACGGAATTGCGCCACTGTATCGGCGGCCTAGGATGGCTATTATTCCAACTGGAACTACAAATGATTTTGCGCGTGCTTTAAAAATTCCTAGAGGAAATCCTGTTGCAGCTGCGAAAGTTATAGCTAAAAATCAAATTATCCATATGGATATTGGAAAAGCCTACAAAGATACTTATTTTATTAATATAGCTGCAGCCGGTTCTTTTACAGAATTGACCTATAGTGTCCCCAGTCAATTGAAAACCATGTTCGGCTACCTAGCTTATTTAGGAAAAGGTGTCGAGCTTTTACCAGGGATACGTACTGTCCCTGTACGTATTAAACATGATAATGGCGCTTTCGAGGGAGAGGCATCAATGATTTTTGCAGCTATCACCAACTCAGTTGGAGGATTCGAGCAAATTGCACCCGATGCAAAATTAGATGATGGGAAATTTACTTTAATAGTTGTAAAAACCGCAAACTTGATTGAAATTTTACAATTAATTCGGAAAATACTATTAGGAGGTCAACATGTAAACGATCCTCGAATTGAGTACCTAAAGACAAGTTACCTAGAAATTACTCCACTGTCTGATAAAAAAATGATGATAAATTTAGATGGTGAGTATGGAGGAGATGCACCTATTAAATTACAAAATTTGAAAAATCATATCACTTTCTATGCAGACACAGATGAGATTTCTGATGATGCACTTATTTGGGATCAAGAAGAGTTGGCACTTGAAGCGATTGCTCAGAAGTTCTCACATGAAGTGGGTGATTTAAAAGAAAACTTAGAGGAGTAATCAGCGAAAATGGAAAATACAGTTATTGTACATTACCATAGTCGTCACGGTAAATATTTCAACCTAAGTCTATGGCAATGGCGAGATGGGCAATTAGGGAAGGATGCACCTTTTTCACGATATGATAATTTTGGAGCTGTAGCACATCTAACGTATCCTACCCCATATTTTTTGAGTCATGTTTATCTCATTGTTAAGAATAAAAACTGGTCATATAAAACCATTGATTTTCGAGTTAATCGAAACAGAGGAATTCCAAAAACAGAAGTTTGGATTGTTGATGGGGACAACACGCTTTATTATTCACGTCAGGCGGCTGTAGCTAGTCATGCTTACGCACGTCGTGAACCTCATGCTTTTGAGATGGGAACAAATAGTAAATCTTTTGATAAAAAATGGGGTTTTAATGGATGGTTAGGATTTTCTTATTTTGAAAGCCATACAGAATTTCGTCTATGGGCACCTACTGCTGTAAAAGTTGAGTTAGTCTTATATCGTTCAACAACTGAAACTGCTAGCGTTGAGAGAGTCTTTACTATGGCTCGTGGAAATAAAGACAATATTGACGATCATAGTAAAAATACACGAGGTGTTTGGTTTGAAACAGTACAAGGTAATTTGAACTATCAATCCTACTCTTACCGCGTCTATTATCGAAAAAGAACATTTGTTGATACTAGAGACCCCTATGCTATTTCAACTACAGCGAATGGTTGTCGGTCAATTGTCATTTCAAAATCTCATCTTTGTCCAACAGGTTTTGTGGTCAAACATGGGAAAGAAGCAACATGGAGGCTAGATAACCCAAATAACGCTGTTATCTATGAGATGCATGTTCGTGATTTTTCAAAATCTAACACGTCCGGTATCACTCAAGAAAATCGTGGAAAATTTTGTGGACTTTTTGAAGAAGGAAGCAAAAATCATTTTGGAGATAAGACTTGCTTTGATTATGTAAAAAGTTTAGGAATCACTCATATCCAGCTACAACCTATCTTTGATCATCACCAAACTTTTGATGAAAATGGAGATTATGCTTATAATTGGGGTTATGATCCAGAAAACTTTAATGTCCCTGAAGCTAGTTTCACTAGTAATCCTCATGAGCCTGCGACTTGTATTCTAGAATTGAAACAAGCGATCCAAGCCTATCACAATGCTGGAATTGGTGTTATCATGGATGTTGTTTATAATCACACTTATTCATCACAGAATTCAGCCTTTCAACTTTCTGTACCAGATTATTATTATCGTATGAACGCTGATGGTTCTTTTCAAGATGGCTCAGGTTGTGGAAATGAAACTGCCAGTGAGAAGGAAATGTTTCGTAAATACATGGTAGATTCTATATTGTATTGGGTGAGTGAATACAACATAGATGGCTTTCGTTTTGATTTAATGGGACTTCATGATATCAAAACCATGAATATCATTCGCGCAGAATTAGACAAAATTGATCCACGTCTCTTGATGTATGGAGAAGGATGGGACATGGGAACTGGTATTGAACCCGATCAAAAGGCTAAAAAAGAAAATGCCTACCACATGCCACGTATTGGCTTCTTTAATGATGATCAACGTGATGCTATAAAAGGAGCAGAGGTGTATGGTAGCTTCAAAAAAGGTTTTGTATCAGGTGCAGCGACAGAAGACGTTGTCGCTAAGGCTATTCTAGGAAGTGATGAAATTGTAGGATATATCACTCCGGGACAAGTAGTCAATTATGTTGAAGCGCACGACAACTATAACCTTAATGATCTTTTATTAGAATTAAATCCTGGTGATAACATTGAAACGCATATCAAACGGGTTCAATTAGCTGTAATAATGAATCTTTTTATGCAAGGAATTGCTTTTATGCAAATTGGTCAAGAATTTTTGCGAACAAAGCTTTATCCAACTGGGGCAGATGGGACGCTCACATGGGGTGATAAAGAAAGAGCTATGAACTCTTATAATGCTCCTGATAATGTCAATCAAGTTAATTGGCGAAACGTTACTTATTATAAATCTACAATCGAATTTATTAAAAAAGCTATTTATTTAAAAACAAAAACTACTTTGTTTTCATACCCAACATTCGAGGAAATTAGGGAGCATGTCTACATTGAAGAAGCCTATAGTGGTGCGGGTTTTGTGAAATTTACAATTGAGGACGAAAGAAAATGCGAAGTCATTTTCAATACTTATAGAAAACGGTTGCAAAAATTTGAATTGAATGATATAATATTAACAAATAATGATAGCTTACAAAGAGATAATTTATCAATTGATAGCTTAACAGTTGCGGTCCTTGATATTAAAGAATAATCTGAGAGTTTCTCAGGTTATTTTTGTTTTCTTGATGTTAAATTTTGTTATTTATTTTTTAATTTTAGAAAGGGTGGTGCTATGGATAGAAAAGAAGCTCTCTATACTTTTGGTACAGGGGAAAATTTTCACCTTCAAAATTTCCTAGGTGTTCATCAAGAATATCAAGGTGAAGAATTAGGTTACATCTTTAGAGTCTGGGCGCCAAACGCTGAAGAAGTTCATGTTATTGGTGATTTCACTGATTGGTCAAAAAAACCAATTTCAATGAAAAAAACAGAATCTGGAGTTTGGGAAGTTTTCACGAGTTTGCCAAATGAAGGTCAAATATATAAATATTTGATCAAGAGAAATGGTGGACAACTTGTTGAAAAAATGGATCCACTGGCTGTATATCTTGAAGAGCGGCCGGGGACAGGGGCTATTATAAAAACTTTCGATGAAAAGAGATGGAAAGATAGCCTATGGATGGGTCGCAGAAAACGTTTTGGATTTAAACATCGCCCAGTTAGCATTTATGAAGTTCATGCTGGTTCTTGGAAGAAAGATAAAGAAGGAAAAGCTTATAGCTTTCTTCAACTAAAAGAAGAACTAGTTCCTTATTTGGTTGAAATGAACTATACTCATGTTGAATTTATGCCACTAATGGCACATCCGCTCGGAATGAGTTGGGGCTACCAATTGATGGGATATTTTGCTTTCGAACATAGTTATGGGACTCCAGAAGAATTTCAAGACTTTGTTGAAGAGTGTCATATCAATAATATTGGTGTCTTAGTAGACTGGGTTCCAGGTCACTTCACACAAAATGATGATGCCTTAGCTTACTTTGATGGCACACCAACATTTGAATACCAAGACAGTAATCGTGCTCACAACTATCGCTGGGGAGCTCTAAACTTTGATTTAGGGAAAAACCAGGTACAATCTTTCTTGATTTCAAGTGCACTATTCTGGATTGAACACTATCACATTGACGGCATCCGTGTAGACGCTGTTAGTAATATGCTCTATCTTGACTATGATGACGGACCATGGGCACCAAATCAATTTGGTGGCAATTGCAATGTTGAAGGTTATAATTTCTTGCGTCGTCTTAATGGTGTTATCAAGTATAGGCATCCAGATGTCATGATGGTAGCTGAGGAATCGACAGCATCAACGCCGATAACAAAATCTTTTGATGAGGAAGGACTTGGATTTGATTATAAATGGAATATGGGATGGATGAATGATGTTCTTAGATTTTATGCCATGGATCCTATTTATCGACAGCATGAATTTAATTTAATCACTTTTAGTTTTATGTATGCTTTCAATGAGAACTTCATCTTACCATTTTCACATGATGAAGTTGTTCATGGAAAAAAGAGCATGATGCATAAGATGTGGGGGGATCGCTATAATCAATTTGCTGGGCTACGATGCTTATTTGCATACCAAATGTGTCACCCAGGGAAAAAATTATTATTTATGGGTTCTGAGTTCGGACAGTTTTTGGAATGGAAATATGATCAAGAACTTGAATGGGCAGACCTAAAGGAAAAAGATGAATTGAATTTCAAACTACAAGGTTTTACCAGTCATCTTAATCAACTTTACAAAGATAATAAAGCTTTATGGCAAGTTGATGATTCCTATGATGGTATCGAAATTATTGATGCGGACAACACTTCTCAATCTGTTTTGTCTTTCATTCGTAAGAACGACAAGAAAGATATGTTAGTATGTGTATTCAATATGACACCTGTAGAGCGTAAAGAGTTTACAATTGGTGTTCCAGTTTCAGGAATTTATGAAGAGATTCTTAATACAGAAATGGAAGAATATGGGGGTGTTTGGAAGGAAGGGAACCCTGTGGTCAGAACACAGTCAGAATTATGGAAAGATTATAATAATACACTCACCTTCACTTTGCCAGCTATGGGTGCTAGTATTTGGAAAATCAAACGTCGTATGAAAAATAAATCTTAATTTGACTGTATAATGTCTGAGGAAAGTTGCGATAGAATACTTTGTTAACGATAAAGTTCCAATTAGTCATCACATCTCTTTCCTAAAATTGTGTTTTATCTCTATCACCCACTTATATTACATTTAGTGATAGAATACCAAGCTACCCTATCGGCAACTTCTACTTAATAATGCTCTAGCTAGTAGAAGACACTTTGTATTTGATGAAAGGAAATAATACATGAAGAATGAAATGTTAGCTCTTATTCTCGCAGGAGGACAAGGGACTCGTCTCGGAAAGTTGACTCAGAGTATTGCGAAACCCGCAGTTCAATTTGGGGGACGTTATCGCATCATTGACTTTGCACTGTCAAATTGTGCCAATTCTGGTATAGGTAATGTAGGTGTCATTACACAATACCAACCCCTGGCTCTTAACAGTCACATTGGGAATGGTTCTTCTTGGGGACTTGATGGCATCAATTCTGGTGCAACAATTCTTCAACCTTATTCTGCAACAGAGGGAAATCGTTGGTTTCAAGGAACTAGTCACGCAATCTACCAAAATATTAATTATATAAATAGTATCAATCCAGAA
>CAZPYI010000053.1:0-14963 GCA_964590305.1 uncultured Streptococcus sp. | reverse complement strand
GTTTTGGTATATTGACAAGCTTTGTTTCAAGTATGCCTCAGCATTTCCCTGGATATGCAGGAACGATTGGTTTGTCCACAACCGTAGGAGCGAGTCTCTTATCAATGGGGATGATAGGTAATATCATTTCTAAGCTGGTTATTGGGGCTTTCAGTGATAAGATAGGTTCAATCAAAGCGACGTTTGTTTTACTCTTTGCAAATACTATTGGTGCTGTATTATTGCTTTTAGGTCATCCCTCAAATCTTATGCTTTTAGCAGCATTTCTTTTTGGTTCCTGTTATGGACTTGGTGCGGTATCTGTGCCTCTTGTTACAAGAACTGTTTTTGGAGATACCAATTATAGTAAAGTTTTCCCGGTTGTATCATTTGCAGGAAATGTCGGAGCAGCAGTAGCATTTTCAGCCATAGGTTATATATACGATTTCACGGGAACGTACCTGCCGGCTATCATTTTAATCCTCGTCATGCTTTTGATATGTTATTTGGCTTTGTTTGTTGCTAATCGCTATGCTATTGATAACAATTGAAATAAAAAAATTTGGAACAAAGTTTGCTTGGTAGTACTTTCACGAGATGATAAATTGTCCTAGAGTGAAGGCTATCTGATTAAAAAATAAACAAGAAGGGAATCCAAGTTACTTGGGTTCTTTCTTGTATTTATGCTATAATGATGTTTATGAAACGTAATTTTGAAACCGTTAAGCGTGTTGTAATAAAAATAGGAACAAGCTCTCTTGTTCTTTCAAATGGAAAAATCAACCTACAAAAAGTCGATGAAATGGCTTTTGTTATCTCAAGTATGGTGAATACAGGTTTAGATGTTATTCTTGTTTCTTCTGGTGCTATGGGATTTGGGCTCAATGTCTTAGAACTCCCCAAACGACCGGCAGAGGTTGCTAAACAACAAGCTATTTCCAGTGTTGGACAAGTTGCTATGATGAGTCTTTATTCTCAGATTTTTTCACATTACCAAACAAAAGTTTCTCAAATACTCTTAACACGTGATGTTGTCGAGTATCCAGAGAGCTTAGATAATGTTATGAATGCTTTTGAAAGCTTGTTACAGATGGGAATCGTTCCTATTGTCAATGAAAATGATGCTATTAGTGTTGATGAAATGGATCATACTACGAAATTTGGTGATAATGACCGCCTGTCAGCTATTGTTGCAGAGATTACAGGAGCTGATTTACTGATTATGCTGTCTGATATTGATGGGCTTTTCGATAAAAATCCTAACATTTATGATGATGCCAAACTTCGCACTTCTGTCACAAAAATTACAGATGAGATTATCGATTCAGCGGGTGGTGCTGGCAGTAAATTCGGAACGGGTGGCATGATTAGCAAAATTCATAGTGCCCAAATGATTTTTGAAAATGGTGGTCAGATGATTCTCATGAATGGAGAAAATCCGAGAGATATATTAAGAGTTCTCAAGGGAGAAAACATCGGAACTTTCTTTAAGACATCGGAATTATCTTAGCCTAAACCTGTAATCAAAAGTCACATACTCAAATGAAGGAGACAAGGATGACATATATTGATGATTTAGGAAAAAATGCTAAAAAAGCTAGTCAAAGTCTTGCAAAATTAGGGACAGCAGAAAAGAATCACGTTCTGCTCCAAGTTGCAAAAGATTTAATTAGTAAAACTAATTTTATATTAGCTGAAAATGTGCGTGATATTGCAAATGCTAAAGATAATGGTATTTCAGAAATCATGGTAGATAGACTTCGTCTTGATTCAGATCGTCTAGAGGGGATTGCTGAGGGTGTCCGTCAGATTGCTGATTTACAAGACCCTATTGGACAAGTTGTGCGTGGTTATACCAATCTTGATGGACTAAAAATTGTTCAAAAACGTGTTCCCCTTGGTGTCATTGCCATGATTTTCGAGAGTCGTCCAAATGTGTCAGTTGATGCTTTTAGCTTGGCTTTTAAAACGAGTAATGCCATTATTCTTCGTGGTGGTCGTGATGCGATTCATTCTAATAAAGCTCTGATAAGCGTTATTCGTGACAGTTTATCACAAGCGGGTCTTGATGCCAATGCAGTACAGCTTGTAGAGGACACTAGCCATGCTGTGGCAGAAGAATTGATGCAAGCGGTCGATTACGTTGATATATTGATTCCACGAGGTGGTGCTCGTCTTATTCAGACAGTTAAAGAAAAATCTAAAGTACCAATCATTGAAACAGGTGTTGGAAATGTCCATATTTATGTTGATGATTCCGCTGATTTAGATATGGCTACTAAGATTGTTATCAATGCTAAAACACAAAGACCAAGCGTTTGTAACGCTGCTGAGAGTCTTGTTGTCCATAAAGATGTTGCTGAGCAGTTCTTGCCAAAATTGGAAGAAGCGATTCAAAAGGTTCATTCTGTTGAATTCCGTGCGGATGAAGTTGCATTGGGGCTACTAAAAAATGTTGTCCCAGCAACTCAAGAAGATTATGCTGCAGAATTTTTAGACTATATCATGTCTGTCAAAGTGGTAGATACTTTTGAAGAAGCTGTTGATTGGATTAATACTTATTCTACTAAACATTCTGAATCTATTATTACTAAAAATCTTGACCATGCAGAACGTTTTCAAGATGAAATTGATGCTTCAGCAGTTTATGTTAATGCTTCAACGCGTTTCACAGATGGATTTGTCTTTGGATTAGGAGCGGAAATAGGTATTTCAACGCAAAAAATGCACGCGCGTGGGCCAATGGGCTTAGAAGCTTTGACAAGTACAAAATTTTACATCAATGGGACTGGTCAAACTCGCGGGTAATATTCGGCAGAGACATTCGAAGGATAATTTATGGATAAACGAAAAGAATTGCAGGAAGCTCAAGAAGCATTAGAAAAAGTTATGGCAATTATTCAAGAAGTGAAGTCTGAGCTTCAATCTGCTAAAAACTGGGGACTTTTTGACATGATTGCTGGGGATATGTTTGCTAGCCTGATAAAACGAGACAAAATTTCTAAAGTCAACTCACGAATGGATTACTTGCGACGTGTTTTACAAGAAGCTCAAAAAGAGTTGGCAGATGTGAACATAACTCTTGCTTCAGAAATATCCAATTCGAGTAGTGATTATTTTTGGGATGTTTGGTTTGACAATATTTTCACGGATTTTCGAGTGCAGGGAGAGTTGGACAAGGTTGCTGAAAATATTAACCAACTTGAAAGACAAGTTGGCTTGGCTTTGAAAGATGTCAAAGCAGCTTTAAAGGTATTATGAAAAAAGGAAATAATGAAGGATTAAAATAGTATCTGTGGTGGTGCTATTTTAGTGTCTTCTTTTTTCTTTTATTAAACGAAAAAAGTGTGGTAAAATAAAAGTTATGGCAAAAGATTTTCATCATATAACTGTCCTCCTCCATGAAACGATTGATATGCTTGATATAAAAAGCGATGGTGTTTATGTAGATGCAACGCTTGGTGGTGCAGGACATAGTCAATATTTACTATCTAAATTAGGACCAAATGGTCATTTATACGCTTTTGATCAAGATCAAAGTGCGATTGATAACGCACAAGTGCGTCTCAAGGATTACATTGATAGAGGCCAGGTGACTTTTATCAAAGATAACTTTAGAAATTTAACCTCACAGTTGACGGCCCTGGGAATCCATAAAATTGACGGTATTCTCTATGATCTTGGGGTTTCAAGCCCACAACTTGATGAGCGTGAGCGTGGATTTTCTTATAAAAAAAATGCACCACTTGATATGCGTATGAATCAGGAACAAGTATTAACGGCATATGATGTTGTCAATACTTATGATTATCATGATTTGGTTCGTATTTTTTTCAAGTATGGTGAAGATAAGTTTTCTAAGCAAATTGCTCGTAAAATTGAACAGGCTAGGGAAATTAAGCCAATTGAAACAACAACTGAGTTGACTGATATAATAAAATCTGCTAAACCTGCCAAAGAACTCAAGAAAAAAGGACATCCCGCAAAACAAATTTTTCAGGCTATCCGAATTGAGGTCAATGATGAACTTGGAGCAGCAGATGAGTCCATTCAGCAAGCTCTCGACCTACTTGCAGTGGATGGTCGCATATCTGTGATAACTTTTCACTCACTTGAAGACCGCTTGACCAAACAGCTTTTTAAACAAGCGAGTACGGTAACGGTCCCAAAAGGCTTGCCTTTTATTCCAGAGGAGATGCAACCCAAGGTAGAATTAGTTAATCGTAAACCAATTCTTCCAAGTCAAGAAGAACTTGATGCCAATAACCGTTCTCATTCAGCTAAATTACGCGTAGCAAAAAAAATTCGACATTAAACAGGTGACTTTATGACAAGTAAAAACCAAACTGAGGCTGTTTCAAAAGCAATTCAAAAAAGGATACGAACATTTACAAGAATTGAAAAAGTTTTTTATGGAGCTATCGTTCTTACCGCTATTACAATGGCAGTAAGTATCATTTATCTTCAAAGTAGAAATTTACAAGTACAACAAGAGATTACATCACTTAATAGCCAGATAAGTAGCATGCAAACAGAGTATGATAATGCAAAGCAAGAAGTTACTGAGTTGAGTAGTCGTGATCGTATTTCTGCGATAGCAGGAGAAGCAGGATTGACAAATCAACAGGATAATATCAAGCAGGTGGAGTAGTCTATGAAAAAAATTATCAATCGATTTTTAGACTATGTTATTAAAGATCGTCAAACACCAGTGAAAAATAGAGAACGTGTTGGACAGAATCTAATGATTCTAACAATTTTTCTTTTTTTTGTTTTTATCATTAATTTTGTCATTATCATTGGAACTGATACAAAATTTGGGCACAATCTTTCTACAGAGGCAGCCAATGTTTACCAGCAAAAAGTAACTGTTCAGGCTAAGCGTGGGACTATTTATGATCGTAATGGAGCGGCAATTGCGGAAGATGCAACTACTTACAGTATTTATGCCGTTATTTCGACATCCTATATATCATCGTCAGGTGATAAATTATATGTTGAACCTTCTCAATATGATAAAGTTGCTGAAATTTTAAATCAACAAATCGGCGTTGACAAAGAAGAAGCACTAAAACAATTAAAACAAACTGGTCTGTTCCAAGTTTCATTTGGAACTTCAGGATCAGGTCTGTCCTATAGTACAATGTCTACAATCAAAGAGGCAATGGAGGCGGAAAAAATTCAAGGAATTGGTTTTACGACCAGTCCAGGCCGCATGTATCCTAATGGCACCTTTGCTTCGCAATTTATTGGTCTTGCTCAATCTAAGGAAAACAAAGATGGCACGACAAGCTTAGTAGGGGTATCTGGCTTAGAGGTGGCTCTTGATGATACTTTGTCAGGAACAGATGGGTCAGTAATCTATCAAAAAGACAAAAATGGTAATCTACTCTTGGGTACTGAAACCAAGGTTACTGACGCGATAGATGGAAAAGATGTCTATACGACACTCTCTGAACCTCTTCAATCTTATTTAGAAACACAAATGGATGTTTTCCAAAATGAAGCCAAGGGGACATTTGCTAGTGCAACAGTTGTCAATGCTAAAACAGGTGAAATTTTGGCAACAACACAGCGGCCGACTTATAATAATCAGACACTTGAAGGTTATAATGAAGATAATCTTAAAACTTGGAGTACTCTTCTCTATCAAACTTACTATGAACCAGGGTCAACTCTAAAGGTTATGACACTTGCTTCAGCTATTGACTCTAATGTTTTCAACGCTAGTGAGGTATTCGATAGTTCAGGTTACACTATTGCTGATACAACCATTCAAGACTGGGATGTTAATGAAGGTGCTTCGGCAGGGCAATACATGACCTATGCGCAAGGTTTTGCATGGTCGAGTAATGTTGGGATGACGGGCTTAGAACAAAAAATGGGTAACGACAAATGGCTCAATTATTTAACGAAATTTCGTTTTGGTTACCCAACTCGTTTTGGAATGTTATATGAGGATGGTGGGAATTTACCTTCAGATAATGAAGTCACTATTGCAATGAGCGCCTTTGGTCAAGGAATTGGTGTGACACAAGTTCAGATGCTTCGTGCATTTACAGCTATTTCAAATAATGGTGCCATGCTTGAGCCACAGTTCATCAGTCAGATTTATGATCCTAATACCAATTCAACTCGCTCAGCATCTTCAGAAGTCGTCGGTAATCCTGTGTCAGCAGAGGCAGCCAGCAGAACACGAGATTACATGGTAACAGTTGGTACAGATCCGGTTTATGGAACTTTGTATGATAAAAGCGTTGGACCAATTATTCAAGTTGGAGATTATTCAGTTGCTGTAAAATCAGGAACTGCCCAAATTGCTGGTGATGGCGGGTATAAGACAGGAGCGAATGAGTATCTCTATTCTGTTGTTGCAATGGTTCCGTCTGATAATCCTGATTTTATTATGTATGTTACTCTACAAGAGCCTTCTGAAACATTTAAGCGAATGTATTGGCAAGATGTTGTTAATCCTGTGTTGGAGAGAGCCATGATGATTAAGGATACCTTAACCACTTCAGTTTCAACGGGTACTGATGTGGAGACAAGCTATGAATTGCCTGATTTTATCGGTCAAGGACCTGGAGATTCAGCGGACATTTTGAGAAGAAATCTAGTTCATCCTATAATTCTTGGAACAGGCAGTAAAATTACTAAAATGTCTAAAAAAGTTGGCAGTAATATTTCTGAAAATGAACAAATTTTACTTTGGACTGGTGATGTAACAGAAGTTCCAGATATGTATAGTTGGACAAAAGAAAATGTTGAACAGTTTTCAAAATGGACTGACATTAAAATAACCTATGAAGGGTCAGAAACAGGAACCGTCACCAACCAAAATGTTGCTGTAGGTGAAAGTATTGACTCTACTAAAAAAATAACAATAACACTAGGAGACTAAGATGTTTTTAAGTTTACTTGCAGGTTTAGTTGCATTTATGCTAACAGTACTTGCTATACCTCACTTCATCACTTTTTATCAGCTAAAAAAAATTGGTGGGCAACAAATGCATGAGGATGTGAAACAACATCTGGCAAAAGCAGGAACTCCAACTATGGGGGGAACGGTTTTTTTAACAGTTGGAGTCCTAGTTAGTTTGGTATTTAGTGCTTTTATTTTCTTCTCTAATGGTGGAGGGCTAGGAGCAACTCTAGGTATTTTACTTGTTGTTCTCATCTATGGCATTGTTGGTTTCTTAGATGATTTTTTAAAGATTTTTAGACAGATCAATGAAGGTTTGACACCTTGGCAAAAACTAACATTACAAATTGTAGGTGGTCTGATTTTCTATTTCGTTCATGTCCAGCCTAGTGGAACAGATAGTCTAAATGTTCTTGGTTTTGATATTCATCTGGGTTTTCTCTATATTTTCTTTGTCCTTTTTTGGATAGTTGGTTTTTCAAATGCTGTCAATTTAACCGATGGTATCGATGGTTTAGCTTCGATTTCTGTTGCGATTAGTCTGATTGCCTATGGTATCATTGCTTTTGTGCAAAGACAATTTGACGTTCTCTTAATTATTGTAACGATGATTGGTGCACTCTTTGGTTTCTTTGTCTTTAATCACAAACCCGCTAAAGTTTTTATGGGTGACGTTGGTAGTCTTGCACTAGGAGGGATGTTAGCAGCTATCTCTATTGCATTGCGCCAAGAATGGACACTGCTTATTATCGGAATTGTTTATGTTTTTGAAACAAGTTCTGTCATGCTTCAAGTGGCCTATTTCAAATACACTAAGAAAAAATTTGGTGAAGGTCGTCGGATTTTTCGTATGACGCCTTTCCACCATCATCTTGAATTAGGTGGGCTATCTGGGAAATCTGAAAAGTGGTCTGAATGGAAAGTTGATATCTTTTTATGGACTATTGGAATACTTGCAAGCCTTTTAGTGCTTGCTTATCTTTACCTATAGAAATCGGTGATTAATCACTGATTTTTTTAATGGATAATTACATTTTAGTAATATTTTTTAAAATAATGTGTTTTTGAGAATGCTAGAGCATTGTTGGAAAATGATCTCGCTGTCCTCAAATATGACTTATCAAGAGGACGCTTTTGCGTGTTAATGGCTTTAATGTTATAATAGCAAGGATAAAATAGAAAAGAAGTAGAGAAATGACATTTAGAGATTTTAATTTTAAAACATATATTCAGGAGGCTTTGGACGAACTGAAGTTTGTCGAGCCCACTGAAGTTCAAAAAAAACTGATTCCTGTGGTACGTTCTGGTCGTGATTTGGTTGGTGAATCAAAGACTGGTTCAGGAAAGACGCATACGTTTTTATTACCAATTTTTGAGAAAATTGATGAAAATAGTAAGGATGTCCAAGTGGTCATCACTGCTCCAAGTCGTGAATTAGCCAGACAAATTTATCAAGCGACAAAACAAATTGCTGATCACTCTGAGACAGATATTCGTGTTGTTAATTATGTTGGTGGTACGGATAAGCTGCGACAAATTGAAAAGTTGAAGGTTGCTCAACCACATGTTGTGATTGGGACGCCTGGACGTATTTATGATTTAGTTAAGTCCGGGGATTTAGCTATTTATACAGCTAAGATTTTTGTTGTTGACGAAGCTGATATGACTCTTGATATGGGATTTTTAGATACAGTTGATAAAATTGCAGGGACTTTGCCAAAAGATGTTCAAACATTGGTTTTTTCAGCAACCATTCCGCAAAAATTGCAACCATTTTTAAAGAAATACTTATCAAACCCTGTTATGGAGCAAATTAAAACGTCAACTGTTATTGCTGATACGATTGACAATTGGTTGGTTTCAACAAAGGGACGAGATAAAAATGCTCAGATTCTAGAAATTTCAAAAACTTTGAATCCTTACATGGCAATGATTTTTGTCAATACTAAAGAACGTGCGGATGAGTTGCAAAATTATCTCCTTTCAAATGGACTCAAGGTTGCCAAAATTCATGGCGGCATTCAACCACGTGAACGTAAACGTATTATGAATCAAGTGAAAAACCTTGAATTCGAATACATTGTGGCAACAGACCTTGCTGCACGGGGTATTGATATTGAAGGAGTCAGTCATGTTATCAATGATTCCATTCCTCAAGATTTATCGTTTTTTGTCCACCGTGTTGGGCGTACAGGACGCAATGGTTTACCAGGGACTGCCATTACTCTCTATCAGCCTAGTGATGATTCTGATATTAGAGAACTTGAGAAAATGGGGATTACATTTGTTCCAAAAGTTTTGAAAAATGGGGAATTTCAAGATACTTATGACCGTGACCGACGAGCAAATCGTGAAAAATCATATCAAAAGCTAGATATAGAAATGATTGGTTTAGTCAAAAAGAAGAAGAAAAAAGTCAAACCAGGATATAAAAAGAAGATTCAATGGAAAGTTGATGAAAAACGTAAAAAAGAACGCCGTGCTAGCACTCGTGCTAAAGGTCGTTCGGATCGGAAAGCGAAAAAACAATCCTTTTAAAATAAAAATCTCGAAATGTTGTTTTCGAGATTTTTATTTTTCTACCTTTTTTGTGACGAACTTTTCAACACTTAGTGTTATTGATAGTTTTTATCTATTACTTGATAAGAAAAAAATATTAGGCAAGAATTTTTAATTTTGTTAGACTGAATATAAGAGAAAAGAGGTAAGTTATGAAGAAAAAATTATTAATAAGTTTAGGATTGTTAGGTGTGTCAAGTTTATTTTTGGCTGCCTGTTCGTCATCAAATGATACTACAACGACTCCTTCAAAAACAGTATTGACCGTAGCAACGGATTCAGACACCGCACCTTTCACTTTTAAAGAAGACGGTAATTTTACGGGTTATGACATAGATGTTGTTGATGCGATTTTTAAAGGTTCAGATGCTTATGAAGTAAAATTTGTCACGACTGCTTTTGATTCAATATTGACTGGAGTTGATGCGGATCGTTATCAGATTGCTGCTAATGACTTCAACTACAATGAGGAACGTGCAGAGAAATATTTATTCTCTGATCCTATTTCAAAATCAAACTATGCTATTACAAGTGCAGCAGGAACAGCATATAATAATTTAGACGAGCTATCAGGCAAGTCAACTGAAGTTCTTCCAGGATCAAATTATGCACAAGTGCTTGAAGACTGGAATACGGCAAATTCTGATAAGACCCCGATTACAATTAATTACGTTGCTAGTTCAACAGGTCTCTCAACTCGCGTTCAACATATTGAAAATGGTAGTATTGATTTTATTCTCTATGATGCAATCTCTTCAGCATATATTGTTGATGATCAAGGATATGATTTAACCGTAACCAATATCACAAATAAGGTTGGTGGTGAAAAAGACGGTTTAGAATATCTTCTTTTTGCTGATACAAAAGACGGCAAAGACCTTAAAGATTTTGTTGATAAACGTATTGCCGAGCTTAAATCTGACGGAACACTCACAAAACTAAGTGAGAAATACTTTGGTGGAGATTACGTCTCAACGATTGAATAATAAAATGTTTATCAATGTTATATCGGAAATGAATCTCGAGATAAAGTTTCGGGATTTTCTTTTTCGGGAATGAGCAAGGTTATAGATATAGCAATTTCATAATTTGAAAGTTGGAAAATCTAACGTTCAATTATCGATGTCAAATATAGTCAAATTAGACAGAATAAGTGCCATAGCTTTTATCTATCACTTGATAAAAATATAATATTTTACATTATTCACACGAGGTGTTAGAATTAAAAAATAAATTAGAAAGAAAATGGAGTCAATATGGATTTTACAATTTTAGCGGGTGGTTGGAGCTGGTATGATAAGCTTGTAGAACACATTCCGCAAGGAAAACTCTTTAGTTGGCGTGCTGTTTTTGATGCCATTCCTTCAATCATTGAACGATTGCCAACCACTATAGGGTTAACGGTTGCTGGAGCTATTTTAGGGTTGATTTTGGCTCTGATTTTTGCCATTGTTAAGATTAATCATGTTAAGATACTTTACCCAATCCAAGCTGTTTTTGTGAGCTTTCTTCGTGGGACACCAATTTTGGTTCAGCTCATGTTGACTTATTATGGTATTCCACTTTTTTTGAAATTCCTTAATCAAAAATACGGATTTGATTGGAATATAAATGCTATTCCAGCTTCAATATTTGCCATTACAGCTTTTGCCTTCAATGAGGCGGCCTATACTAGTGAAACTATTCGAGCAGCCATTCAAGCGGTGAATTCTGGTGAAATTGAAGCGGCTCGAAGTTTAGGCATGACGTCTGTACAAGTTTACCGTCGTGTTATTATTCCTAATGCTGCTGTTATTGCAACACCAACTCTTATCAATGGTTTGATTGGTTTGACAAAAGGAACCTCGCTGGCATTCAACGCAGGTATTGTAGAAATGTTTGCCCAAGCTCAAATTCTGGGTGGCAGCGATTATCGCTATTTTGAGCGTTACATATCAGTAGCTTTAATCTATTGGATGGTCAGTATTGTTGTTGAACAAATTGGTCGTTTAATCGAAAAGAATATGGAAATTGAGTCACCTGAAACTATTGATACTGAGATTGCAGGAGGTATCCGTTAATGATTAGAATCACAAATTTAAGTAAAGAGTTTTCGGGACAAAAAGTTTTAGACGGGCTTAATCTTGATATTGAAAAGGGTGAAGTTGTCGCTTTAGTTGGAGCTTCTGGAGCAGGAAAATCGACATTTTTACGTAGCATGAACTACTTAGAACAGCCAGACTCTGGTGACATAGCAATTGATGATTTTAAAGTCAACTTTCAAACGATTTCAAAAAGTGATATCTTGACATTACGTCGTAAACTTGCTATGGTTTTTCAACAGTTTAATCTATTTGAACGTCGGACAGCTCTAGATAATGTCAAAGAAGGTTTAAAAGTCGTCAAAAAAATATCTGATACAGAAGCCACAAAAATTGCTAAGGAAGAATTAGCGAAAGTCGGATTAACTGATCGTGAAAACCACTACCCACGTCATCTTTCTGGAGGACAAAAACAGCGGGTAGCATTAGCACGTGCTTTAGCGATGAATCCTGATGTTCTCCTACTTGACGAACCTACCTCGGCCTTAGATCCAGAACTTGTTGGAGAAGTTGAAAAATCGATTGCTAATGCTGCAAAATCTGGGCAGACCATGGTTTTAGTCAGTCATGACATGAACTTTGTTTATCAGGTTGCTGATAAGGTACTTTTCCTTGAAAAAGGAAAAATTCTGGAACAAGGGACACCTGAAGAGATTTTTAATCATCCAAAAGAAGAACGAACCAAAGAATTTTTTGCAAGTTATTCAAAAACCTATATTTAAGACTTAAGTTTATAATTAATATTTGATATAATAGGAGCTGAGATATTTCAGTTCCTTGTTTTTTTGAAAAATAGGAAAGAAAATTTTATTAGAATAGTATTTTAAATAAATTGTGATTTGTATGATAAGAATTAAGGTGGATGTATGTTTTCAGATATTTTTGGTTTCTATATTCAAGGATTGGTGTTAGCTATTATTTTTGTTTTTATAATTGGATCTTTTTGGCTATATTTACGAGCAAGGAAAAAAAATGATAGAACTGCCAAAGAACGTCAATCATTTTTATATGATATTTTACTGATGGGATTGATGACAGCCCCAATTTTATCTTATGCATTTATGGCAGTTATACTGATGTTCAAGTCATAATAATTGCAAAAAATAGAGTGGCTTGCTACAATTGAAGAAATAAATTGAGGTGCACATATGTATGATACATTAATTATCGGATCAGGCCCTGCTGGCATGACAGCAGGGCTCTATGCCGCTCGTTCAAATTTAAAAGTTGGTATTATCGAACAAGGCGCTCCTGGTGGACAGATGAATAATACATCTGAAATTGAAAATTATCCAGGCTATGAACATATATCAGGCCCTGAACTTTCTATGAATATGTATGAACCGCTTGAAAAGTTTCAAGTAGAAAACATTTATGGGATTGTTCAACGCATTGAAAGTAATGGCGAGGTTAAACGCGTTATTACTGAAGATGAAATCTATGAGGCTAAAACCATCATTTTGGCAACAGGTGCAAAGTATCGATTACTTGGTGTTCCTGGAGAAGAAGAGTTTACTAGCCGTGGTGTTTCTTACTGTGCAGTTTGTGATGGCGCATTTTTCCGTAATCAAGACTTACTTGTTATTGGGGGTGGTGACTCCGCAGTTGAGGAAGCCGTTTATCTCACACAGTTTGCAAAATCTGTAACTATTGTTCACAGACGAAATGAACTGCGTGCACAGAAAATTTTGCAAGATCGTGCGTTTGCCAATGAAAAAGTTAAGTTTATCTGGGACTCTGTTGTCAAGGAGATTAAGGGAAATGATATTAAGGTTTCCAGTGCTCTTATTGAAAATGTCAAGACGGGTCAAACAACAGAACATGTCTTTGGAGGTGTATTCATTTATGTTGGTGTAGATCCTGTTACAAGCATGATTTCTGATCTTGGCATTACAGATGATGCAGGATGGGTTGTGACTGATGATAAAATGCAAACCAATGTTCCAGGAATTTTTGCTATTGGTGATGTTCGTCAGAAAGACTTACGACAAATAGCAACTGCTGTTGGAGATGGTGCTATTGCAGGTCAAGGCGTCTATAACTATATTGTCAGCCATAGTTAAAGTGATACACTCTCTATTTTGAGAGTGTATTTTTTGCGAAATTGGATTTTGAGGGGATGTACTTTCTGTTAACTGATTCTTTAAAAAGTTAACTTAATCAATTATATATATTTAAGTAGCATAATTTTTAACGATTTTCAGATTTTTTTGCCAAACCTCTCTTAAAAGTTCTATATTAGTGTTTCTTGCATTAAATAGACTGTCTATATTTTTATAAAAGTTATACATTGACATTGGAATTTGACTGAATTTTTATAAGTGAATAAAAAAATTGCCAATAAGGTGTTTGACACCGCTTTCTTTTTAGTGTATACTTTTCTATGGATGGTGATTATTAAGTTAAGCTAGACCTGAACAACTATGCATGTAGCTGTTTGGGTCTTTTCTATTTTATTAATTAACATAAAAAGGGGGTGCTTAGAATAGAAGTAAAGAAAGTTCTAAACAATAATGTTGTTGTAGCATTTAATGAGTCAAATGAAGAAGTGATTCTGATGGGAAATGGCTTAGGATTTCGAATTAAAGCAGGTGCTACAATTAGTGATTCAAAAGTTGAAAAGGTTTTCGAACTGAAAAGTAAAGCGGAAATTGAGCAGATGGTTCATCTTATTTCTGATATACCAGAAGAAGTGCTCCATATTTCATACGAAATTTCTTTATATGCTCAAGAAAAGCTAGAAAAGAAATTTAATGAGACCTCTTTTATTTCAATTGCTGATCATCTGCACTCATCTATTCAACGAAATAAGAAAAACATTCAAGTCAAGAATTTTTTACTCTGGGATATCAAACGATTCTTTCCACTTGAACTGAAAATTGCTAGAATTGCGATTAAAAAAATTAATCAACAAATGAGTGTTGACTTAAACGACGATGAAGCAGGATTTTTAGCATTACATATTACGAATGCAGAAATTGATAACAATAATAACGAAGATGCTATTAGCTTGACCATGCTAATGGAAGAAATTCTTACGGTCGTTAAATACACATTAAAAGTGGACTTTAGCGAAAATGATATTTATTTTCAACGCTTCATTACACACTTGAAATTTTTCTCGGAACAAGTTCTGAAAAAAATCATAAGAAAGAAGTAGAAAAAGAAGTTGAAAATGAGCTATACTCTCTTGTTTGCAGACAGTATTCTGAAGCCTTCAAAGCGACTGAAAAAGTGGCGAATTTGTTAGAAAACCGGCGGAATTACATAATGTCCAAAGATGAAAAAGTTTATATCACTATACACTTAGCTCGTATTATTGATAAATCTAGTCATTAGGGAAGAGATTCCTTAACAATAAATAAATTAAAGAAGGGAGAATTGACTATTACTTTTCCTGTGGAGGGAACTGGATCGTGACA
>CAZPYI010000052.1:0-15088 GCA_964590305.1 uncultured Streptococcus sp. | reverse complement strand
AATTTTGGTAATAAATTTTCTGTTTGTGCTTCAAATTGCCCAAAATTCATTTCTTTAAGACCTTTGAGTTGTGTGACATCTTCTCGTCCTGAAACAAGCTTTGCGGTGTCTGTCGCTCTCTCTTGGGTTGATGAAAAAATTTCATTGAAAATAATATTGTTATTCTCAAAATATAATTTTGCAAGTTTAGCTTGTTCAATACCAAGCTCTGTTAATGGTGAATCACATGCACCTTGTACACGTCCCTGCGTATTAAAAAGTGTCTGCCCATGTCGCATCAGGTAAAGTTTTTTTACCATCAATCATTTCTTCCTTTCTAGCAAAGAAACTCAGTCGCAAAATCAACTGAGTTATCTGTATTAGTCATTCAAAATATTGGCACCTTTGTTTGCAATAACGTCTTTGTACCAGAAGAAAGAGTCTTTGCGTGAACGGTCAAACGATCCATTCCCTTTGTCGTCTGCATCTACATAAACAAATCCATAGCGTTTAGACATTTCAGAAGTTGAAGCCGCAATAAGGTCTGTACATCCCCACATCGTGTAACCCATCAAGTCAACACCATCCTCAATCGCTTCATACATTTGTTCAATGTGTGATTTGAGATAGTCAATACGGTATTGGTCATGAACTGAGCCATCTTCTTCTTTTTTATCAAGTGCTCCAAGCCCATTTTCAACAATGAAAAGTGGTATTTGATAACGGTCATAAAGATTATTTAAAGTAATACGAAGTCCTACTGGATCAATTTGCCAACCCCAGTCAGATGCTTCTAGGTAAGGATTTGGTTCACTTAAGATAAGATTCCCAGTTGTTTCTTCACCACTTGCTTTCTTACGTGCGATTGAACTCATATAATATGAGAATGACATGAAATCAACTGGATATTTTTCTAGAATCTCTAAATCACCATCAGCAATTTCTAGATTAATATTATTTTCTTTGAAAAATCTCTTAGCATAAACTGGATATTTCCCACGAATTTGAACATCTGAGAAGAATAGATTTTCATGATCTTTTTTGATCTCTTCCATAACATCTTCAGGATTACAAGTTGCTGGGTAAGCTTGCATTCTAGCTAACATACAACCAATTTGGAAATCTGGATTAATCTCATGACCGATTTTTGTTGCTAGACTTGAAGCTACAAATTGGTGATGAACTGCTTGATACATTTCTTGAAGATTGAGTTTTCCATCTTCAAAAAGAAGCCCACCGGATAAATAGCCTGTCATTCCAAGGATGTTGATTTCATTGAAAGTCAACCAGTATTTTACTTTGTCCTTATAACGTTTAAAGACTGTTTCAGCATAATTAACAAAGAAATCAATAACTTTACGATTCTTCCAACCACCGTATTCTGTTACCAAGTGGATTGGAAACTCATAATGTGACAAAGTTACTAATGGTTCAATGCCATATTTATTAACCTCATCAAAGACATTATCATAAAACTTTAAACCTTCTTCATTTGGTTCTGTCTCGTCTCCTTTAGGGAAGATTCGTGACCAAGCGATAGACATGCGATAGGTTTTAAAGCCCATTTCAGCATAGAGAGCAATATCTTCTTTATAACGATGATAAAAATCTGAACCCCAACGTTTTGGATATAAGCCATCTTTGTCAGAAAATGCAAATTCAACTTTTTCTAATGTCATCGGAGTCGAAAATTCGCCTCCTAAACTTTTACGCTCTTCTGGAGCTACTGCACGTGATGTATCAGATGTCGCTGGACCACGTCCACCTTCATTCCAAGCACCTTCAAATTGATTTGCCGCTGTAGCACCACCCCACAAGAAACTTTCAGGAAATTGTTTTGTCATATAGAAGATATACCTCTTTCTCTATTTTACCCTTATATAATAACTCGAATTAAAAACGCTTTCCACTATTATACTATTAAAAAATGATATTATCATAGGATTTGAAAAACTATTACAAGGTTTTTACATGTACAATAAATTTTACGGAAATAGTTTAAAAAAAGAGCTCTGTATACAAAATATTGCCATACCGTCTTTCTTTTAATTGCTAAAAAGTAGAATCAGTAATACTGTTATAGGTTATTAAGGTAATTTTCAATCACTTGTAAAACACCATTGTCTCGATGAGAAGGCGCTAAAAAATTTGCCGCATCTTTTATATTTTGACTAGCATTTTCCATAGCATATGAATATTTAGCTAATTTTAACATTTCAAGGTCATTATCCCCATCCCCAAATGCCATAAATTCCTCAGAATTAATGTTAAATGACTTCATGATTTGCTTGAGGCCCCACCCTTTGTCGATACCTTTTGAAAGGATATCAATCGCACCAAAACCACTGACAACAGGTGATAAGTCTGGAAACTCTTCCCTAAAATCACTGACAACACTTTTATTAACCTTAGGTGGTGTTTTCATGGTGATTTTGTTAAGATTCTCTTTTGGGATATCATCAATTTTGTTAACTAAATGAACTCCCGGAAAGCTACGATTATAGTAGTCAAGGCTTTCTTTATCTTTCAAATTGTCATTAATGTAGGCATCCTTTAGCATATATGATTCCTCTGGTGATGAGATAACAATATGGAAATCTTTGAACATATCATTATAATAATCAAAAAAGTGGGAAACTTGTTCAAACGAAAAATGTTTAAAAGCTTGTGTTTTTTTATTAACAATAACGTGACTACCATTTCCCGTCACATAGGCCAGACGATCAGTTTGCTCACCAAAAACATAGCGCATTCGTGAAATTTGATTCCCAGTTGCTACTACAAAGAGGATCTTTTTATCCTCCAATTTTTCTATCACCTTCTCAAATCTACCATAGTCATAAGTTCCCTTCTCATCAAGAAAAGTGCCATCCATATCAACTGCAATCATTTTAATCATTTTTAAATTCTCCACACAAAAAGTGATAATTCGCAAACTCATAAGGTTTACTTTTTAAGTTCTAGTATCAAGTTACTTATTTTAGTTTAAAGATACAATTTATAAAAATTGTTTAATATTATTTGAAAATATCTGATATCCCTCCTGGCTAAGATGTAAACCATCAGTAGTATAAGACACACTTAAATTATTCTTATTATCTACTAAATCTGGATAAGTATTTATAAAATTGACCTCTAAAATTGCTGATACACGCCCATTTAGTTTACTAATCATTTCATTCTTTCTTATCTTAACCTTCTGCTCATACTCAGAAGATTCATTAACAGGTAAAAGTGATAGAATAAAGACTTGAGTTTGTGGCAAGACCTTCTTAATTTCTGAAATAATTGCAATAATATTGTTATATGCAACTGAGATATCGTAGCCTAAACCAAGATCGTTAGTCCCGACTAGTATAAAAACTTTTTGTGGATTCAGTTTAATAACTTGTTCGTCAAGATGTTTCAATAGCCAACCAGAATCTGTCCCAGCAATACCGCGATTAATTAATGGCAGGTCTCGTCCAAGAAATTTCTTCAAAGGATAAAATTCAATAATGGAGTCACCTGTAAAAACGATGCCATTCATTTTTTGTTTTAAATTATCTTTTTTAAAATAATCTAGTCTATCTTCTTGGTAAATTTGTAATTCGTGGGATATAACTTCCTTCATAAATACTACTCTCCATATTATTTGCTACCATTATTTTACATCAAAAAATCCCACCAAGGTAGGATTTTATTTTTTTATTTTGCAGCTTCGACTTCCTCTATCGCTTTTTGACCATTAGTAGCTAGGACTTCTTTGTACCAATAGAACGAATCTTTTGGTGAGCGTTTGAAAGTACCTTTACCTTCATCGTCTTTATCAACATAGATGAAGCCATAACGCTTACGCATTTCACCAGTACCTGCTGATACGATATCAATACAACCCCAAGTTGTATAAGCAATCAAATCAACACCGTTAGCAATTGCATCAGCCATCGCTTTGATATGAACACGGTGATAATCAATACGATACTGGTCGTGAATTGAACCATCTTCTTCAACTGTATCAAATGCTCCTAAACCATTTTCAACAACCATAAGTGGCAATTCATAACGATCATAGATTTTTTCTAGATAGTATTGTAAACCAATAGGGTCATGTGCCCAGCCCCAATCAGAATAAGTGAGATAAGGATTACGAGCACCTGCTGAGAAGTTTCCAGAAACTTTATCTGTTATATCATGAGTTGTCACATTATTTGACATATAGTAAGAGAAGGTATAAAGATCAACTTTACCTCTTTCAAGGTCTTTGAGGTCTTCTTCAGTAATATCTAGTTCAACATTATGCTCATTCCAAAGACGTTTGGCATAAGAGCCATATCTTCCTTTGGCTTGTACATCACCACAGTAGTAGATACCTTGTTCCCATTTTTGAGCCGTAGCTAGGATATCAGCTGGATCACAAGTTGCAGGGTAGAAAGTAATACCACAAATCATGTTACCAATCATGAAATCAGGGTTGATAGCATGACCGATTTGAACAGCTTTAGCACTTGCAACAAATTGATAATGCAAATGTTGGTAAGCATTTTGGTAATCTTTATCTGAGGCACCTTTTGCACCAAACATATCAAGAAACATAACTGTATTGTTGATTTCATTGAAAGTCAACCAATATTTAACTAAATCCTTATACTCTGTAAAGATAGTTTCAGCATATTTTACGTAAAAATCAATAAGTTTACGATTTGTCCAACCACCGTATCTTTCTTCTAAAGAAAGTGGGGTGTCAAAATGCCAAATGGATACCAATGGTTCAATGTTGTATTTGTGACATTCTTCAAAAACTGAACGATAAAAGTCGAGACCTGCTTGATTTGGCTCAGACTCATCTCCATTTGGGAAGATACGCGCCCAAGAAATAGAAAGACGGAAAATGCTGTAGCCCATTTCAGCAAACATTTTGATATCTTCCTTGTAATGATGATAGAAATCAACTGCTTCGTGGTTTGGATAATATTCATCATCCAAAATCGCAAATTTGGCACCTTCAGGGATACTTCCAGTATGTCCCATTGAACCAACTTTTCCTGGTTTACCATCTTTATCAATGTAAGTGGTGTATCGTGGTGAATCTACAGATCCACCTGTTGTCACATCTGTCTGTACTAGCCCACGACCATCTAAGTTGTAAGCACCTTCAGCTTGGTTAGCAGCAATAGCCCCTCCCCAGAGGAAGCCTTTTGGAAATTGTTTTGTCATAAAAACATCCTTTCTTTATACACTATATATTAATTCTACCACAAAAATGAAAGCGCCATCTCGCATTATAGTCTGGTATAGTAATACTATTCTACTTTACAAGGAGACATATTTGAATATTAGGACTTCATACTATTAGTTTCTTCTACTTTGCTCCAAACACAAAACAATTTCAGAAGTACACTGTTAAATAAGTAACTAAGAAATATCACCTGAAAGGACTTTTTCAATCACTTGAAGAACACCACTTTCATTATTAGATGGTGCTTCATAATTGGCAGCTACCTTAACATATTCGGGTGCATTTTCCATTGCAAACGAGTATTTGGCAAATTTCAACATTTCAATATCATTACCACCATCACCGAAAGTGATAATTTCTTGTCTGGAAATATGATACTTTGTCATGAGTTGATCCAGACCCCACGCCTTATGGATACCATTTTGAATGATATCGATAGCACCAAATCCACTAGACACCGCACTAAATTTTCCTTTGAAAGTTTGATTGAAATCCTTAGTAATTTCTTCAACTTTAGATGGTTGCACCATTAATGTCACCTTAGTAATGTCATCTTGAGGACGTTTAGAAAAATCATTCAAAAAAGTAATATTATTGAAAAATTCTCGCATTTCCTTTTCGTCAATTGCAAAGCCGGGTAAATCAGGAACGATAAATGACGAGTCTTTATGAGTGTATGAAGTGTCTTTCCCCGACAGCATAATTCGATAATCTTTTTCATGCCCTGCAAAAAATGCCAAAATAGCATCGACATCATCAGCAACCATAACTTGCCTAATGAGTGTCTCACCTTTATCAATTACTAAAGCACCATTTTCAGCGACATAATCAATGTCATGTTCTTTTCCAGTAAAAATCGTATGAAGACGTTCCATGCGATTACCACTTGCTGCTACAAATTGGATACCTTTCTCTTTCATTTTTGGAAAAAGAAAATCAAAATGTTCTTTATCGTAAGTTCCTTTATTATTCAGAAAAGTACCATCCATATCACTTGCAATCAGCTTAATCATTAATTAAATACTCCTCTCATAAAATAGTTCTCAATAACTTTCAAAACACCGCCATCTTCATTCGATGGTGCTTGATAATTTGCGATAGTTTTAATTTCCTTAGGCGCATTTCCCATTGCAAATGAGTATTTGGCAAGTTTTAGCATTTCAACATCATTGCCACCATCACCAAACGCCATAAGATTTTCTGGTCCATAACCCCAATGGTTTAAAAGCAAGTCTAAACCAGTTCCCTTGTGAACATGTGAAGGAATAATATCAAGACAGCCGAAACCACTTGATGTTGCTGTCAAGTGATAATCAGCAAAGAGGTTGTTAACTTCTTCTTGGATGTGATAGGTCAATTCATCTCTTACTAGTAAAGTCATTTTGAAAAAGTCATCATTTGGAATCGGATGAAAATCATCAACATAATTCATTACTGGCAGATAATATGAAAGAAGGTCTTTTATCTTTTGAGGTGTGGATGTTGTTAGATATGACGAGTTTTTACCAGCTAAATTAATAACTGTATCAGGGTATTTTTCTTCCATGTAATTTACTAAGGCAGAAATCGATTGTCTTGATTCGAACTCTTCTAGCAAAGTGCGCCCATTTTCAATAATATGTCCACCATTCTCAGCGACAAAAGTCATTTGATCTTTATACTCGGGAAACTGGCGAATAATTTGGCAATATTGATTACCACTAGCGGCTACAAATTTGATATCTTCTTCTTGACATTTTTCAAATAAATTTTTGAAAAGCACCTTATCATAAGTCTTTAAACTATTTAAAAAGGTCCCATCCATATCAGTTGCGATTACTTTAACAGTCATTTTCATTCTCCTAGATACAGTCGTTCAACTCATTATACCTTTTTTAAAAGTAAATGACTTGTTTAAAACAAGGAAATTCTTATACTATTGTATGTTTTGATGAAAATTTTACAGTAATATTTCAAAAAATTTATACAATTGTAAACATTTTAAGCTATGTCACATTTGGTGCCTGTTTTCAAAATCTCTTCACTCTCAAACAATTATAAAAACCCCAACTATTTCTGTTCGAATAATTGGAGTTTCTTGTACTTTGTTCTTCAGATTTTCTTAATAAATGTCACTGTTACAATTCTTGACCATTACTTGCTATAACTTGTTTATACCAGTCAAAAGAATCTTTCTTAGAACGTTCAAGTGACCCAGAGCCATCATTATTGCGGTCCACATAAATAAAGCCATAACGTTTTTTCATCTCTCCAGTTGTGAAAGAGACGCAGTCAATACAACCCCATGGTGTATAGCCCCAGAGTTCAACACCATCAATATCAACCGCTTTTTCCATTTCTTTGATATGTGCTGAAAGGTAATCTATCCGATATGGGTCATGACAGGTACCATCGTCTTCCTTAACATCGATAGCACCAAAACCATTTTCGACAATAAAGAGAGGTTTCTCATAGCGTTCGTAAAAAGCATTCAATGCATATCGCAGACCTTCCGGATCGATTGCCCAGCCCCAGTCTGATTCTGAAATAAATGGATTTTTCACAGAAAATTGACTCGAACCATCTAAAGCTTTGGAAACATCTTTGTTTGCAGTCGAATCTACTGTATTTGTCATGTAGTATGAAAAACCAATATAATCAACTGTACCATCCGCTAAATCAAAGATATCTTGCTCAGTGATATCGATATCAAATCCTTTTTGTTCAAACATCTTGGTTGCATAACGTGGGTAATGTCCTCGAACTTGCACATCACAGAAGAACCAACGGTCGTGCATCATTTTTTGGGCCAATACTTGGTCGCTAGGACGACTTGAAAAAGGATAGATTGCTACCATAGCAATCATATTTCCAATTTTAAAATTTGGATTGATGCTATGACCGAGTTTCACTGCCTTTGCTGATGCGACTAATTCGTAATGACCACATTGATACATGGCCTCTTCAGGATTTTCATAATTTCCAAAGTGAGCACCCGAATTGGTCCAGCCAAAGAGGTCATTTTTAAAGTTCATCTGATTGTTAATTTCGTTGAAAGTCATCCAATATTGAACTTTATCTTTGTAGCGTTTGAAAACGACTTCAGCAAAATTCATGAAAAAATCAATCGTCTTACGATTCATGAATCCGCCGTACTCTTTAGCAATACCATACGGCATTTCAAAATGCGATAGAGTAATGACAGGTTCAATCCCGTTTTTCAGTAATTCGTCGAAAACATCATCATAAAACTGTAGTCCCTCTTCATTTGGTTCCTTTTCATCACCATTTGGAAAGATACGTGACCAAGCAATACTAGTCCGGAAACACTTAAACCCCATCTCTGCAAGGAGCGCAATATCTTCTTTATATTTATGATAAAAATCGGTACCAACATGATTAGGATAATAATTTCCTTCTTTAACACCATCTGTGATAACACGAGGAACTCCGTGAGCTCCTGCAGTCATTACATCTGCGACACTCAGACCTTTGGACGTTTCTAAAACGCCACCTTCAAATTGATGGGCAGCTAGAGCGCCACCCCATAAAAAATCTTTTGGAAATGCCATAATAATACTCCTTTATGAAAATAATTTTTGATCCGTTCCACTCGGTAACTTGAGGAAATGAACCGATATCAATACAAAACCAAGAAAAACAACTAAAACACTACACATGACAGAATAAGATGAGACATCGAGTATCTGCCCAGCAATATTTTGAAAAATAACCGATCCAAGATTACGCCCTGTTTGTACGAGAGCCAAAGCAGTCAATAGATACGACCTATCAACTAAAGATGACACTATTTTCATGTTTACCATGATATAAAGCATCCCTGCCACATGCTTCGCAATCAAAGTGACAATAACTTTTGAAGCAAGGTTAATATCGAGAGCATAAATGAGGTATTGGAAGAATACCATGGAAACTGATAAATATAACAATTGCTTACTTTTGAAGCGATCCATGAATAAAAAGGAAAATAGGCTTAAAGGCCCTTCACAAAGCACAGCAATAGAGACAACCGTTGTAGCTAATCCTACACTCAAACCATCTGATTCCAGCATAGCTGGAATATAAGTATGACCCGTATTCATAATACCTGAGTAAATGATTGATACTATTAAATACAAAATAAATACTCTATTTCCAAAAAGACTAGAAAATGAACTCTCTTTTTTGTTCTGAGATACTTTTGGTTTCCTTTCTTGGCTGGGTGTTCCCAAAACGCCAATGATTGCCAGTAGCATTGTCACAATAAAGGCGATATAAATTGAACTTGGAGAGATATTGTCATACAAAAGACCAGCAATCTGGGAACCTACAGCATAACCAACTGTACCCCAAATTCTTAACTTTCCATAGGCAAAATGACTGGTTGTTGCCAGTTGTTCCAGAACAGGATTAGCACCATTTACCAATAAAATGACGATACTGTAAGACAAGGCATAAAGCCACAAACTATCTGAAAATAAAAATAAAAGTGACCCTATGATTGTCAATAGGAATGAGACTGTTATAACTGTCTTAACTTTGAAACGATCACTTAACACTCCAAGAAAAGGCTGAGCAACCATAGAGGCAAAGAAAGAAATCGAAACCACCAGAGAGACCTGGCTTGGACGGTAGCCCTTGTCCAACAAATAAACCGAGATTAGTGTTGAAAATAAAGCCCATGACAGAAAATAAAAATTATACATTAAAAAATAACTCAGATAGCTATTTTTATACCTCGCTAGCATCTTAACTCCTTCTTAAATCATAAGTGCCAAAAGAATTCCAGCCAAACTGCCACCAATGACAGCTGCAAAAACATTTATCAAGGATTGTTTAATCTTGCCACCATTGCAGATTCCATGAACAAAAACCCCAACGGCTGTTGCCAATCCCATATCAATAAAAGTTGTACCAGTTTGAGTAATAAAAGACTGTTCCATACCATGATTAAGAATCCAAATCGGACCAACAATCACAAATGCAGCAATAAAGCCACCAAAAGCATACCACTTCTTAACAAGTCTACCCCAAAGTAAAATAATAGTAAAGGGCAAAATAAAACCACCAAAAAATGTTAGAAGCATTTCAGTCACGGTCATTTGTTATCTCCTTTTTTTTCTAGCCATTTTTCAATTCTCATTGCTAAATAGCCAGCAAAGACGGCTCCTAGAATCAAGAAAAATGATGTTGGTAGAGCTGCAAAACTACCAAAAATTCCATGTGTAATACTATCCCTAACAAAGACTGATACTGCAACTCCCGCTCCCATATCGACACCTATATCTCCAGTATTGAGATGGATCAAAGCACGATAATGATTGATATACCAGACTGGCCCAATGACAACTATCGCTGCAATAAAGCCAGCAAACAAGCCGAAATGACTAGCCAAAAATGACCAAACTGTTGGAATTAAAAAACCTGCTAAAAAAAATCCTAGACTTGCACGCAAAATCCTTACTAGGAGGATTTTATACTTATTCTCTTTTATCATTTTACTTTCTGAATATAATTTTTTTGTCAATTTTACTTCTTTTCCTCCTTCTTAGTTTAACATTTGATATAATAAATCATAGAAATCCCTTTCAATTTAGAACAGTGTTTTAAAATAAACGACTTTAAATTGGAAATTTTTAGAACAGTGTTTCACAAGGAGGTCACATGTTTTTACTTGAAAAACTGGAAATATTTCCTTTTTCAACAAATGAACGTCACATCGTTAATTATTTATTAGAGCAAAAGCATAACATAAAAGAACTGACAACAGCAGATATTGCTAAATCAACTTTTTCATCAAAGTCAGCTTTAGTTCGCATTTCACAAAAACTTGGTTTTAAAGGCTGGCTAGATTTCAAAGAATCATTTTTGTCTGAAATTGACTATCTCGACAAAAGCAAAGATGGGATGGATGCTAATATTCCTTTCACAAAACGTGATGATATTATTAGCATTGCAAATAAAATCGCCAAGTTAGAACAAGAGGCTATTTCAGATACGTTATCCCTTATTGATAATAAAATACTTTTACAAGCTATTAAAATTCTTGACAAAGCTAGCACCATCAATATTTTTGCCGCAAGTAATAATCTTCTCAATGCTAAAGAGTTTCAGCATAATATGAAGCGTATCCAGAAGGACGTACGAATCCATCAATTACACGGAGAAGTTCTTTTTGATGCTTACTTAGCAAAGTCAGATTCTTGTGCTCTTATCATCAGTTATTCAGGAGAAACCTTGTCTTTACAAAGAGTTATGACAATGTTAAAACGGCATAATATTCCAATTGTCCTAATGACCAGCATTGGTGAGAATAAATCCACTGAACAAGTAGAGTGTATCCTAAGGCTTGCAACAAGAGAAAAACTGTATTCAAAAATTGCAACTTTTTCAACGGACACTTCCATAACTTATCTTCTTGATGTGCTATATTCAGGAATCTTTGTTAAAGATTATGATAATTATTTGGCATTACGTAGAAAAGCTTCTCAACTAATTGAACTGGAGAGAACGTCTAGTTCAAAAATATTGAATGAATCTGATATCTAAACAATAAAAATTGAAATCATCTAATCCTGGCTAAGCTTTGAAACACTTTTATCAAACTTTATAACCATCAATTTTTATACTATATTTCAAAAAAACACCCCTTCTGGGGTGTTATTCATTTTTAAGAATATTTTCTTATAATTATACTAAATCAGCATTTCCTTCACCGGCAGTTTCTTCAGCAAGAAGTTTATTATCGTACATCTTGATGAATGGGAACCAAATAACAAATGCTACAACTGCACAGACTAACGCTGTGATTAATGCTCCGACACTACCACCTGATCCTACATAGGCACCGAGTCCAATTGGAGTTGGCCATGGTGTTTGGATGATTGTAATTGCTGCAAAACCAAGCTTAATTGACCAATAACCAATAGAAGCACTTACGACTGGTGCAATAATAAATGGAATGGCAAGAATTGGATTGTAAACGATTGGAAGACCGAAAATCAAAGGTTCATTAATGTTGAAAATTGAAGGACCTAAGGCAGCACGACCAAGCATTTTAAGCTGTGAAGAACGTGCCATAAAGGCGATAAATACACAAAGAAGTAATGTTGATCCTGAACCACCAATTGTTACATATGCATTAGTAAACTCACCTGCATAGGCAATATTTGCACCATTTACGTTTTCAGCCATGTTGGCAAGAAGGATTGGATTAACAAGCCCCATAACGATGTTCGCACCATGAATACCAACAATCCACAAAACGTGAACAAGCAGATAGATAACAACTATACCACCCCAAGAATTAGCAATATTTTTAACGAAAGCGAATGGAATAGCAACCACATTATAGATATCAGTTCCAAGAGTTACAAAGATGCCATTAATAACAAGTACAACAAAGGCAACTACAAAAGCAGGAATCAATGCTGAAAATGAACGTGCTACTCCTTCTGGAACAGCCTCTGGCATTTTAACAACCCAATTTCGCTTAATACACAATCTGTAAAGCTGTACAGCTAGAATTGCCATTAAGATAGCTGTAAACATCCCTGCAGTTGATAGACGATCTAGACTATTACCACCAACAGTCCATCCATTGATAGTTGCTCCATCTACTGCAAGATAATCAAAAGCACCATCCGTGATAAGTAATTGTGGAATTGTTAGGAAGAATGCAAATACTGAAAGTAGTGCTCCATAAACTGGGTCCATATTCAATTCTTCTTCTTCGGCATAAATCTTAGTATATTCATACCCAATTACGATTGCAAAGTAGAGTGATAAAATCCCCATAGTACAATTATAAGCTTGTAGGTATAGTGGAGCAATTTTATCAAAAGAAGCAGCCCAAAGATCTTTGATGAAATCAATTGGAAACGCTTGTGGAATAACGCTAAGAACCAAGAACATTGATCCTACTATTGTAAAGGGGATACTGGCCATACCAGCAGCGACGATTGCACGGACAGGACGCCAAGTGGATACTTTACCCATCGGACCCATCAAGTATTTTTCCAAAAATTCAAACATCTTATTCATAAATAAAACCTCCTATTGAATTATATTTTAATAATGTTTGCTAAATTTTAATTGATGCCAAATATTGTTGAACACGATAATACTGTTTATCAGAATTGTTATTGATGCGAGAGAGTTTTCTCAACATCCATACTGACAACAATATTCCCAAAGATAAGATAACTAAGAGAAATATTTGCGTTGTTGAACTGACTGATAAGAACGGATAGAAATAGCGATACTGGTTGAACAAAGTAGCTATAATCAAGAGACTATTTACTACTGTAATCGTTAGAAAGTAGAAATGAGTCTTGACAGCAGGTTTTTGATCTTTTGTATACATTCTTGATTGTTCCCACATACAAATGGCTCCGAAACCAGCTAAAAGAAAGGGAATAATAACCATCGCTGCTGTACCAGTGATGAAGAACATCAAAATCCAATAAAGATTAACAAAGAAGAAGAAAGCTACTACATAACGAATGAGGAAATAACGCGTATAATACATATTTTTTACACCGTTTTCTCTCCTTGTAGCTTCGATTTTCTGTTTTTCTTGGTCTGTTAAAGCAGCCATAGTATCCCTTCTTTCAACTATTTAATTTTTTTATACAATTCCAACATTTCAAGAGCAACTTCGCGAAGTGTCATTGTCGTCATCAAATGATCTTGAGCGTGAACCATGATAATTTCAATCTTGACCTCGGTACCACCAGCATATTCTTGCAAAAGATGTGTTTGAGCTTGATGGGCTTTTAGTAGCTCATCATTTGCTTCTTGCAACTTAGCTGCAGCTAATTCATAATTATCTTCACGCATTGCTGCGAATGCCTCGTGAACAACTGCTCTAGCATTCCCAGAGTTTAAGATAATTTCAAATGCAGCCATTGTTAATTCTTCAGTATCCATAAATCCCCTCTACCTTTCCTTTATTTTTAAAAATAATTCTTTAAATTGCTTAAATGATTGAGAAGCCAACATTTCTTCTTGAATATCTGGATTATCAATCAAATCAACAATATACGAAGCTAAATTTGGTAAGCCTTCATTTTCATGAATGGACATTGATGTCAGAAAGACAAACTTAACGCTGGGAAAATCTTCTTCCCAGTACAAACCGTCTGGGACAACTGCTACTGCTATATGATGTTTTTTTCCTAGTGCCTTAATAGGATGAGGAACAACAATTGTATCGCTAAAAGCAACTGAACTCATAGTCTCACGTTGTTGGATAAACTCTTTCATCTTCTTTTCAAAAAATTCATCTTCTCCATCTGAAATACTATGAAGTAGCTGACTAATTGTTTCTTTTTTATTAGTGTCTTTTAAAACAAAAAATGATTTTTCAGAAAAATACTCATCAAAATGATTTCCTGATTCAGGAGGTAATTCATATGATTCTGATTGTGAAGCAGATTTTCTTAGACTGGATATTCCTTGTTTGATACCATTTAGCTCATCTTCACTTAGAAAAACGGATACCGTAAAAACTGGAATAGAGAAAATAAGATTTGAAAGGTCAATAGATGACACAATAAAATCAATGTTTTTCAGCTTATCATCATTGATTTCATAATAACCAATCACATCAGCTATGTGAACTAAACTCCCAAGCTCATTTTGTATTCTACTTTTCAACATCTGAGCACTTCCATAACCTGTTGCACAAATAACAAGAATATTATATTTATTTTGCTCTTTGTGACGCTCACTCACAGCCATAAAGTGAAGGGCTATATAAGCGATCTCATCTGATGATAAATAAAAATGACTGAATATTGGCATACTAGACATAACTTTTTCAGACAATAAGTACATGTCCTTATAATTCTCTAAAATTTCACTGGTCATAGGATTTTCAAGTAAGACTTTACTTTCTAACCGTATTAA
>CAZPYI010000051.1:0-15143 GCA_964590305.1 uncultured Streptococcus sp. | reverse complement strand
GTAAAACAGATAGTCTAATTGAAGCTGGAATAGCCTCGATATTCTCTTTATGGATTGCAAATATCTCAGAAGCTTTCGCAATCGCATCTGCTTCATCTGCATATAGCATTAATGATACCGTATTTTGACGAACAAGCTCATCTTCATCCGTTTCACCACTTTTTGGTTCAAAACCAAGGCGATTATAATTATTTTGTGAAATAGTACCCACTAGATTTTTGAAATCTTTTTCAATCTGACTACCTTCATCAATAAATTCTTTCAACCCATTAACAACTTGTGAGACTGCTGCTGCAACTAAATAAGAAGTTTCATCAGCCACTCTAGTCAGTAGAGAAACAAGTTCTGCATAAGAAATATGCCCGCTTTCGGCTAAAAGACGACGCTCTTGAATAATTTGAAGTTTTGTTGTTGTATCAAGATCAGACAGATTCTCTAAAATATTGTCTAAAAGTTGCCCTTTATAGTTGGAAATATAATGAGCAGTATTATCTGTGTTAAATCGGAGTGGCTCATTATTTTGTTGAAGTAATTGGTGATAGTTAGGAATTTCAATACTTTTCTCAGTCAGTGTATCAGGCAAACCGGTCCAATTAGAATTTAAAGGCACGGGCCAAATACGCCCCTTGTCTTCACCTTGACCAATGAAGAATTGCTTTTGCGAAATAATAAGGCTATCTCCAATAACTTCTGCAGAAATAAGAGGATAACCAGGCTGTTCTAACCATGCATTCATGAAACTTGCCACATCTTTACCTGACGCTTCTGATAAAGCATTCCAAAGATCACTACCAACCGTATTACTATATTTATGTGTTTCAAAATAGATTTTGAGGCCTGCCTTGAAATCACCATCGCCCAACCATCGGCGAAGCATATGCATAAGACGGCTACCTTTTGCATAGACAATTGCAGCATCAAAGAGTGTGTTAATCTCGTCAGGATGATTTACAGCAACGTGAACGGATTGAACACCATCGGTAGCATCACGTTTAAGTGCAAGCGGCACCCCGGTTGTCTGGAAATCTTCAAATATGTTCCAAGTAGGCTCGATAGCATCAACTGAGACATATTCCATCATATTAGCAAAACTTTCATTAAGCCATAAATCATCCCACCATTTCATGGTTACTAGGTTACCAAACCATTGATGTGCTAATTCGTGAGCAACGACAAGAGCAACACTTTGACGGCTCTTAACAGTGGAGTTGGCATCTACAAGAAGATAAACTTCACGGTAGGTGACAAGCCCCCAGTTTTCCATGGCCCCAGCCGAAAAATCTGGCAATGCAAGGTGATACGATAAAGGAATCGGATATTTGACTCCGAAGTAATCTTCATAAAAATCAATGATGCGAAGAGCGATATCTAAAGCAAAATCTAACGACTGGATAGGGTGTGCTTTAGTTGAAAAAATTCCAACCTCGGTTCCATTTTTTGTTTCAGCTGTTTTGCCTTGTAAGTCACCTAGTCCAAATGCTAAAAGGTAAGATGACATACGTGGTGTTGTATCGAACGTCCAGATACCTGTTTCTTGACGACGATCTTTATCAATTTCAGGCATATTTGAAAGAACAATTTCGTTAGCCTCTTGATCAAATTTTATACTTAAATCAAAAGTGGCTTTTGCTTCTGGTTCATCAATACATGGAAACGCCTCACGAGCAAAATGGCTTTCAAATTGTGTAGAGATGATTTCCTTCTTGTTGCCATCAATAGTGTAATAAGATGGATAAATCCCTGTCATGTTGTCAGTGATAAGTCCAGAAAACTCAATCACAAGCGTCATGATACCAGTTTCTGGAAGATCCACATGAACTGCCTCATTATCTTTATCAACATTGAATGTCAGCTCTTGGTTATCTAATAAAATTGAAGAAATAAATAAATCTTTTTGATGAAGTGATATGATACTTTCAATAGCTTCACCGCTAATTGCTACATTCCCTGAAAAAGATTTCTTAGAGCGGTTAATATCAAGAAAAATATTATAATTATCGGGAACAAATTTTTTGATGTAATGATCTACAGTTTTCATAACTCTCCTTTTAAATACAAATAGAAAAATAAAAATAGCTTGATACATTATTGACACCACTTATTATACTGTAAGTATGTATAACAAGTAGTGTCGCCCTGTTTCAAAGCTATTTTTCAACTATAATAACTTAGCTTTCTCAAACTATAACATTATATCATAATTCGATAATTTTGCCAGTTTTAAGGTATACAATCCATTCGCAAATGTTTCTTGCATAATCCCCAATGCGTTCTAAATACAATAACACTTGAAAGTACTCTTTACCAGCTAGAACAACATCTGGTGTTTCACGGATTTTTTCTACTGCTAGGTTTTGAATATCACGGAAATAACCATCAATAATCTCATCTGTAGCGGCAATTTCATAGGCTTTCTTATCATCATTGTGGATATAAGCATTGAGAGCTTCTTCTACCATATTTTTGACAGCTTTACCCATTTCACTTATTTTAGCTTCAACCTCTGGAATACGTTCTTCACCTTTCATTCGAATGGTTGCTTTAGCAATTGATGAGGCATGGTCTCCCATTCTTTCAACATCACTAGAAGCTTTCAAAACAGTGATTACAGTACGTAAATCTTGAGATACAGGTTGCTGTAATGCAATAATTTCAAGTGATTTTTTCTCTAATTTGGTTTCAAATGCATTGACAATCTCATCGCCTTCAATAACTTCTTTTGCTAATTCACGATCATGACTAACAAATGCACGAACAGTTTTATTGATTTGAGCAAGCACTTCGGTACCCATTGAATAAAACTGGTTGTGCAATTTTTCTAATTCTTCTTCAAATTTTGTACGTAACATAATATTACCTTTCTTCTGCTTTATTATGAAAGTGCCTTAACTTTCGACTGACTTACTATTCATATTGCCTATGATTTTGTATTATACCATATTTTTTATTATCCAAACTTACCAGTGATATAATCTTCCGTTTCTTGTTTTTGTGGATTCATAAACATTTCTTTAGTTTTACCATATTCAATGAGATCTCCTGCTAAGAAGAAACCCGTGCGATCCGAGAGACGTGATGCTTGCTGCATAGATCGTGTTACAATAAGCATTGTATATTGATCTTTCAGTCCATGCAATGTGTCTTCAATTTTACCAGCTGAAATAGGGTCCAATGCTGATGTTGGTTCATCTAAAAGAATAATCCTTGGTTTAGTTGCAAGAACACGCGCCACACAGACCCGTTGTTGTTGACCACCTGATAAACTTAAAGCAGATTCATGCAAACGGTCTTTTACCTCGTCCCAGATAGAAGCACCTTTTAATGATGATTCAACGGTTTCGTCCAGAATCTCTTTATCTTTAATGCCTTTTAATCTCAATCCATAGATGACATTTTCATAAATAGTCATTTGAAAAGGGTTGGGTTGTTGGAAAAGCATGCCGATTTCTTTACGCAATTCAACAACATCTGTTCGAGGACTATAAATATTATGACCATTATACGTAATTGAACCTGTCAGAGTAACTTCAGGATTTAAGTCACCCATACGATTAATCGAGCGCAATAGAGTAGACTTACCAGATCCAGATGGACCAATTAGCGCAGTAATTTCATTTGGATAGAAATCCATGGAGACGTTATTTAATGATTTCTTCTTGTTATAGTAAACAGATAAATCATGAATTTGTAAAATAGGTTCTGTCATTTTTCACCTCTCTAGCCAAAGTGACCTGATACATAGTCACTTGTTGATTGCAACTTAGCATTTTGAAAAATATTGACAGTTTTGTCAAATTCAATTAAATCTCCAAGATAAAAGAATGCGGTATAATCACTAGCACGAGCAGCTTGTTGCATATTATGAGTGACAATAATAATTGTGTAATTCTTTTTCAAATCAAACATTGTTTCTTCTAACTGCATGGTTGCTATAGGGTCCAATGCTGATGCAGGCTCATCCATTAGCAATATTTCCGGTTTAACAGAAATGGCACGTGCAATACAGAGGCGCTGTTGCTGACCACCTGAAAGTGTAAAAGCAGACTTATGTAAATCATCCTTTACCTGATTCCAAAGAGCAGCTTGTTTAAGTGATGTTTCGACAATTTCATCTAAGATTTTTTTATCTTTAATACCTGCACGTTCATGTGCAAATGTTATGTTTTTGTATATGGATTTAGCAAAAGGATTCGGTCTTTGGAATACCATACCGATATGTTTGCGCATTTCATAAACATTGATATCTGGGCCATTGACATCAATTCCCTCATAAAGGACCTCTCCAGTCACTTTAGCAATATCAATCGTATCATTCATTCGATTAAGACTACGGATGTAAGTTGATTTCCCAGAACCTGATGGTCCAATTAACGCAGTAATCTTATTCTTTTCGAATTGCATATCAATCCCTTTAATGGATTCTTTTCCATTATAGTAGACATGCAAATCTTTTGTTGATAAGGCAACCTTTTCTTCGGGAAAAGTGATAATATGTTTTTCATTCCAATTATATTCTGCCATTCTTTTCTCCTTTAGGCTGCTGATGTAAACTTCTTGTGGAGTCTCTTGCCAATGTAACGAGCTGACAAGTTAAAAATCAAGATGAATACAAGTAATACTGCTGCGCTTCCTTGAGACACTTGAGTCGCGTCTGGAATAGTGCCTTCACTATTAACTTTCCAAATATGTACAGCCAAAGTTTCAGCTTGACGGAAAATTGAGATTGGGCTAGTTACGCTGAGGGGATTCCAATTTGACCAATCAAGCGCTGGTGCAGACTGTCCAGCAGTATAGATTAGAGCTGCTGCTTCACCAAAGATACGACCTGATGCTAATACAATACCTGTAACAATACTAGGTAAGGCCTCAGGAACTACGACATGAAGAACGGTTTCCCAACGAGAAATGCCAAGTGCGAGACCTGCTTCACGTTGTGTATGGTGAACATTTCGTAAACCATCTTCGACATTTCGAGTCATTTGAGGAAGGTTAAAGACTGTTAAAGCCAAGGCACCAGAAATGATTGAAAAACCATATTGGAATTGTACAACAAAAATCAAGTAACCAAAGAGACCAACCACGACTGAAGGTAAAGATGATAGAATTTCAATACAGGTCCGAATAAAATTTGTTAAACGTCCTTTTTTTGCATATTCTGAAAGATAGATCCCCGCTCCCATTGAAAGAGGAATCGAGATGATAAGAGTTATCACTAGTAAGAAGAATGAATTATAGAGTTGGATTCCAATACCGCCTCCAGCTTGATAGGAAGAAGATCTTCCTGTCAAAAAGGACCAAGAAACATTTGGCAGCCCTTGCGCAAGTATATAAATCAAGAGAGCAGCTAGTATAGCTACAATAATTGCTGCGATGGTATAAAGCGTCCCAGTAGCAAGTTTATCGATTTTTTTAGCGTTCATAGTTTCTCTTTCCTTCTCTTGTGATAAATTTAATGACTGTATTGAAGGCCAAACTCATGATAAGTAATACAAGAGCTAGTGACCAGAGAACATTGTTTTGTACTGTTCCCATAACAGTATTTCCAATTCCCATAGTCAAAACAGAAGTCAAGGTTGCTGCTGGTGTCGTCAATGAAGATGGCATAACCGCAGAGTTACCAACAACCATTTGGATAGCCAATGCCTCACCAAATGCACGTGCCATACCGAAGACAACGGCAGTAAAAATCCCAGGTTTTGCAGTGCTCAAAATAACACGCCAAATTGTTTGCCAGCGCGTTGCTCCCATTGCAAAGCTTGCTTCTTTATAGTGTCTAGGTACAGCTCTTAGACTGTCAACTGTCATGAAAGTTACAGTTGGTAAAATCATAACAAAGAGAACAAATACACCAGATAAAATTCCAAAACCAGTTCCACCGAAAATTGAACGAACGAAAGGAACAACGATTTGTAACCCGATGAATCCATAGACAACAGAAGGGATTCCTACGAGAAGTTCGACTGCAGGTTGTAAAATTTTAGCTCCATATTTAGGAGAAATCTCTGTCATAAATACTGCAGCTCCAATAGCAAACGGTGTTGCAATTAAAGCGGATAAGATAGTAACAATGAAAGAACCTGCAATCATTGGAAGAGCGCCAAATAATTTTAAACTAGGTTCCCATTTTGTTCCGAATAAAAATTCAAAGATATTAACACCATCTACAAAAAAAGTAGATAGTCCTTTTTGTGCAACAAAAATCAAAATCATAGCCACGATGAAAACAATTAAAGACAAACATAGAAAAGTAATAGATTTACCAAACTTCTCCAAGCGTGAGTTTTTTGAGGGTGACGTTAGACTTTTAGTAAGTTCTTGATTCTTCATAATAATTCCTCTTATTTTGCTGTTACAACACCATCAGCACTCTTAACAACTTCCATGTCATGAATAGAAATATAACCCATGGTCGAAACAATTCCCTTTTGAACTTCATCGCTCATCATATATTCCAAAAATTCTTTTGTAAGACCAGTAGCTTCACCTTTCGAATACATATGTTCATATGCCCAGAGTGGCCATGCATTAGTTGTAACGTTTTCTGCTGTTGCAGCATTACCATTTAATTTTAAAGTTTTTATGGAATCGTCAACATATGCAAATGCAAGATAGGAAATTGCTCCTGGTGTTTGAGAAACGATTGATTTCACCATACCATTAGAATCTTGTTCTTGACTTTGAATAGCTGTTTCACCATCCATGATAACACCATCAAATGTTGCTCGGGATCCCGAACTTGATGCACGATTTATGATAGTAATTTCTAAGTCTTGTCCACCAACTTCACTCCAGTTGGTAATTTTACCTGTAAAGATTTCTTTAAGTTGTTCAGTTGTTAAATTATCAACTTTAACTTTACTATTGACAATGACAGCTAGACCAGCAACAGCAACTTGATGATCTACCAAGGCACTAGCGTCAATACCATCTTTTTCTTCAGCAAATACATCACTATTTCCAATTTGAACAGCACCTGATTGGACTTGAGAAAGTCCAGTCCCAGATCCTCCACCTTGGACATTTACAGTTTTTCCAATATTTGCGCTTCCAAATTCATCGGCAGCTGCTTCAACTAAAGGCTGAAGGGCTGTCGAACCGACACTCGTAATAGACTGTCCACGATCAATCCAACTTGAACATGAGGACAGCACAAAGAGAGCTAGGCTCAACAAGACTAGAGAATACCATTTTTGTTTCTTTTTAGCTTTCATGTTGTTTTCCTATTCTGTTTGAAAATAAAAGTATTTTTATAGAGATTTTACAAGTTATTCATGAAATCTTTACATTCAAATAGTAACATATCTATGTCATGTTTGCAAAGTGTTTTTAGGTGCTTAAAATCCAAAAATTATTAGATAACAGAATTTGAAATGAAGTGTCTGTCTTCGGTATTTTTCTACCACTTCTTTAATTTTTCACCTGTTAAAAACCTATATATAGAGAAAACTTTGTTTTGACTAGATAAGGTCAACAGATAATCTGTATCAATAAGTAAAGTCGGAAGACTTATTATTGTTATATAACAGAAATTATCTACCTGTTCTATATAATAAAGGATTTTGTTTATTAGCATTCTCTAAAGAATAAAACTCCTTCTTCTATTAAAGGATTATTTTCACATAAAAAACCCATCTATATTTTTAGATAGGTTTTACAAAAAGCTCATATTCTTATTGAAGATACGACATTAATGTAGGTAAGACTGAATTTCTGACAATTTTGCTTTTGGGACAAACATTACTTTCTGTCTGCTTGTGAAATCGGGTTTTTCTCCATCTAGAGTCAAGACAACGTACCCAAGTTTTTCTCCCATGATGGCTGGAGCTGCATAGTCCCACGGCTGTATAAAGGAAAAGTAAGCTAACAAATGACCTGACATGACTTGTGCCATATTGATACCCGCACCACCATAAACCCGTACTCCCAAAGTTTGCTTGGCTAAGTCACGGATCCCCTTAAAGTTGCTAGCGAACATATTAGCATTTGTTCCTAGAAGTGTACGATTCAAAGGGAGATTCTGAAAAGGAGAGAGTTTTTTGTCATTAGCATAGACATCAAATTCGCCACCACCGCTATAAAGCACATCGTTCATGACATCATAGATGAGGCCAAATTTACCAAGCCCATCTTGATAATAAGAAATCATAATAGCAAAATGTTCTTTTTGAACAATAAAATTAACTGTGCCATCAATAGGATCCAGCACCCAAACATTTCCCTCAAAGATGGGGTGTCGAACCTCATCTTCTTCAGCCATGATATTGTCATTTGGATAATGTGCTTTAATTTTATTGATCATAAATGATTGAGTGGCTTTATCAATATTTGTCACCAAATCGTCAAATTGAGTTTTTTCCTCAATTTCAATAGTCTTTTCCATTTCTGATTTGATAAAAGCACCCGCTTCTCTAATCAGATTTTGAGCAAATCTAAATTTATTTTTCAAGAGAAATAAATCCTTTTCTTTTTTCTTTCGCTGCTTTGACAGTTTGGTATGTTGAATAGCCACTTTCTCGTTCAAATTTTCGATCAATTTGTTTTTCTTGTGATTTACTCTTAACAATCGATTTAAAGCTTGCGTAGCTGTTTAGTAGAGTAATCACATCAACCTTGCCTTCATAGGCTTTTTCAACTTGATTTAAAAAATAAAGCACTGATGAAATTTCTTCAGTGCTCCAAGATGGATCAAGCGGGTATGAATAATTTTTAATCATCTATTCCCTCAATTTCGGCTTTGATGGTTGCTTGACGCAACTCTTGTTTTCTATAATCACGAGGTAAAAAGGCACGTATTTCATCTTCATTAAATCCAATCTGCATACGCTTTTTGTCCATAATAATGGGGCGACGCAAAAGACTTGGATTATCAGCAATTAGCTGAATGAGATTTAAAACTGATAATTCCTCTACATCAATGTCTAATTTTTGGAATACTTTTGAACGTGTCGAAATGATATCTTCCGTCCCATTCTCTGTAAAAGACAAAATACTTAATAATTCATCGCGACTAAGAGGGCTCGTAATGATATTATGTTCCTGGTAATTAACTTCGTGATTGGCTAACCAAGCACGTGCTTTTCGGCAACTTGTACAACTTGGTGATAAAAATAAAGTAATCATATGTCTGCCTCGATATTAAAAACTATTTAATTTATTATACAAAAATTTACGGCAATTGGCTATATTTTTCCCAATTTCTAGCAGATTCTTTATCTGCCTCTAATTGTTTGACCAAATCATCAATCCCATCAAATTTCACCATGTCTCGGATTTTTTCTAACCAAATGATTTCAATAAATTCTCCATAGATATCACCTTCAAAATCAAAAATATTAGCCTCAAGTCTTAGGTCAGTTCCACCAAATGTAATATTCTTTCCGATACTAGTCATAGCACGATACCGTTTGTTTCCTACTATGACATCAGTTGTATAGACACCGTCAGCAGGCAAGATAGTTCGATCAGTAAGTGCTAAATTTGCTGTTGGAAAACCAATAGTCCGACCTCTAGCATCTCCGTGTACAACCATTCCTCGTGTAGTGTAGTCATAACCCAGCAATTGATTAGCTTTAGAGACATTTCCCTCAGTTATGAGCTTTCTAAGTCGTGTTGAACTTATCTTTTGGCCGTCTTCTGTTACCTCAGGAATAACGACAACTTCTCCATTGAAATTACGTGCCAGGTAGTCTCCATTGGTGCGGTTATGTCCAAATTTATAATCAAAACCTACGACCACAGCTTTAGCTCTAAGCGGTTTGATATAATATTTTATAAAATCATCTGATGATATTTTTGAAAACTTAGAAGTGAAATCTAAAAGGTACAGATTGTCCACTCCGTATTCAGCAAATTTTTCATAACGCTTTTCTGTAGAAATAAGGTGAAGTAACATGGAAGGCTCAAAGCGAGCAAAGGTAAGCTTAGGAGATTCGTTGAATGTTAAAACGACAATTTGTAAATTGTCTTGTTTTGCTATTTGTTTTGCTTTATCAAATAATGCTTTGTGACCACGATGAAGACCATCAAAATATCCTAAAACCAGCACAGAATCTCTGTCTGGGGTGATTTCTGTATAGTCTTTGACTTGTTGAATTTTCATTTTTACCCTGTTCTAAAAAGATTTTAAAACCTTACGAGGCTTATATTGTTCCCCTCTAGGCTCTAAAATAGCAATTACCTTATCTTGATAAAATCCTGCTAAGAGTTTCTCTTGAGTAACTATCGTTATCCTGCGACCATATGCTATTTCAATGACTTGCTCTTTCGTCAAATCTATCCTAGACAAGCCTAAAACACCATATTCTATGGGAAGTAAGAAACTCAGATCATTGGCTTGGATTTTATCAGCGATTTCTGTTAATGTCAGTGCATTTTTAAGCTCCAAACCAGCAGAGGCTGTGCGTTCTAAATATGACATATGGCTCTCATAACCGAGTTTTTTGCCTAAGTCAACAGCCAATGTGCGAACATAGGTTCCTTTGCTACAAAGGACTTTAAAATCAAAGGAACAGCAATCGTTTTCAAAATGTAAAGCACTCGTCCGTTTGAAATCATGAATCGTAACCTGCCGCTTAGGCCTCTCAATCTCCTGACCTGCACGAGCATACTCGTAAAGTTTTCGTCCATTGACTTTTACCGCTGAATACATCGGAGGAACTTGTGTGATTTCTCCAAGAAATGTTTCCATTGCCTGATCAATAGCCTCTTCGCTTAAATCAAAGGTGACAGGCGTTTTTTTTATGATATCACCACTTGAATCCTCTGTGGTTGTCGAAAACCCGAATGTTACTTGTCCTTGATAAACTTTTCCAGATTCAGTCATATACTCAATGACACGAGTTGCTTTTCCAACTGCGATAGGGAGAACACCAACAACATCAGGGTCTAATGTTCCTCCGTGACCAATTTTTTTCTCATGCAAGATTTTTCGAAGTTTGAAAACAGCATCATGAGAAGTCATGCCTGCTTCCTTTTTTAAATTAATTATTCCGTTAATCATGTTTTATATTATACCTGTTTTAGATGAGAAAAGACAAGAGGAAAAATGGATAAATGTTCATAAACTATTCTATAACTTTTGACAATCACTCACTAATGTAAAAAGATATTGTAAAAGTACAGATTGACATAGAGTTATTATTGATAGCTAGAAAATTTTTGGTAGCCTTATTATGCTAAGTAACAGCTTTTAGAGTAGCAAAAACTAAGAATAATTTTAGTTTTTGCTACTCTAATTTGTAAAATAGTTTTATCCTAGCTGGGCTACTCAAGAACTCATCTATTCAGTATGTCATTAATCTTTCAAAGTTTCAAATTTATCACGCATGGTTGGGTTCTTCCGAGTTAGCTTTTTAACAGAAACATCATCCAATTTATTATTAGCTAAACGGAGCTGGTTTTCACTAGTTGTTAGGAATCGCTTGACTTCTTCCATGCGTTTGATAGATTTGTCAATTTCCTCAATGGCTTTTTTGAAATTAGTACTTGCGGAGCTATAATTTTTAGCGAAGGCTGATTTGAAGATTTCCAAATCATCTTCAAAATGTGTGATATCAATATTTTGTTCTCGGACCAAAGCAAGTTCTTGTTTGTATTTTAATGAATTTAAAGAAGCGTTTCGCAAGATTCCAATAAGTTGAATAAATAATTGAGGACGGACAACATACATTTTTTCATATTCATGACTAACATCAACAATACCTGTATTGAAATAATCATTATCTGCTTCTAACATAGTTACTAAAACAGCATATTCACATTTTTTTTCATGTCGATCTTTATCAAGTTCTTTATAAAAATCACTATTTCTATGTTTCGTTTTTGTCTCGTCAGCTTCATTTTTCATTTCAAACATGATGGAGAGAATCTCAACATTATTATCATCATGTTCTCGATAAATAAAATCACCTTTTGATCCTCGATTGGAAACTTGATTGTCTTTACTGAAGCTTGCATTTGGAAAGGCATAGGAACGTACTTTATTAAACTCTGTTTCAGCATAGATTTCTAAACTTTCACCAATTGCTTTAGTTGATTGCTGTGCTTTAAAATTCTTATAAAAATCAACTTGCTCATTTGCGGCTTTAAGTTGAGCATTGTAGTCATTTCGGACTGAGGCAAGTAATAACTCATTCTCTTTTTCTTGTAGAGCCAATTGGTTGGTAATGCTATCTCTTTCCTTTTCTACGGACAAAACAGCAGTTTTTAATTCATTCTCTTTTTCCAATGATATTTTTTCGAGTTTATTTTGTAAACCGACTACTTCTCTCTCTTTTTCAGTTAAGGACTTAGTCATTTCAAGTGCATTCACAGTAGCTAGTTTCTCTAGCTGCGCTTTTAAGGCAAGGATTTCTTGATCTTTCTGAGCAAGGTTACTCTGTAGTGTGTTTTTTGATTTTTCTTTAAGTAAAGCGGACTCACGATCTAAGCGTTCATGAATCTCTTTTTCAAATTCAGCACTTCTAACTTGTGAAAGTAACTGACTGTATTCTGTTTCATTTATGGTGAAAACTGTTCCACAATGAGGACATTTGATAGTATTCATTAGCATTCCTTTTCTAGATTTCTATTATTCCCTGATTCGTCTCATCTGTTTTTATTATTATATCAAAAAGCATCTGATTTTACAGATGCTTTGCCAACTTACTAGTATAAAACTAGTTTTTATAGGAATAAATAAATTTAGCTGTACTCTTTGTAAGTTTGATAAAAGTCTACTTTAAGCTGAATAAAACGTTCTAAATCACGGAGCAGTTGAAAAAGGATAGCTCGTGTTTCAAATTCTTCACGTGATCGTGGAAGGTTTCTCCCTCTAAAAGTAACAAGCATCTGCTCAATATCATCGATTAGTGTTATTGCGGGATTTTTTAAACTAAGTTGGCTAGCAGTTTCATGAAAAAGGTGAGCTAGCAGTATATTTTCAGGACTATCTAAATAACAGCGATTAATATTAGTTGCCATCTGTCTGAGTAGCTTATTTTGTTGTTGTCTCATTTCAAAATAGTGAACCTGATAATTAGTGCGTTGAAAGACCTGATTGTACCTATCAAGATAGACGACCTCTATTGCTCTTTTTAAAACCTCATCAAGTTCAATTATTAATTTTGCGTCATTAATACCACTACCTTGAAGCAAGAGATCCTCAAAACGATACAAAATCAATTTCAGTTGTTCCTCTACTTGTCCATGAAATGCTTGGATTTCTTTTTCTTTTGATGACATATAAGTATTAAACAAAAGAGCTACTCCTACACCTATAGCAAAGAGAATGAATTCATTGAAAATAAAACTTGGTGTGATATTTTTCTCTGCTAAAAAATGTGTCACTAATACGGTGCTGGGAGCTACACCTGCTTCTATTTTCCAAAAATATGCTAGCAAAACATAAACTGTCAAATAAATAGAGAAAGCAAGAAGATTGAAACCAATAAAACTATAACATAGTACCGCAATAGAAAAAGCAAGAACGATGGATTGTAGTCTCTGAGAAGCTGTTTTTAGACTTGAAATACGTGTTTCTAAAACACTCAAGATAGCAATAATTCCTGCTGAGCTTGCATAAGAGAGAGTTAAAGCTTCAGCAATTAATATAGAAATTGTAGTAGCTAAAACGATTTTTATAGTTCTTTCGATAAGCGTCATCAGTATACCTCAAAAAAGATTTTTTAGAATATCATCTTTTACAAACTGCCATTCTTGAATAGCACGTGTGAGTTTACGTTTATAATCATTTAAGCTAAGATTATATCGTTGGATGAGAAAGGTTTGTTTAACGAGAGGAACTACTGGTATCTCAATACTAATCAACTTATCAGTGTTTATATTCATAATATTTTTACCTGTATCAGCTTCTTCTAACAAAGCTTGTCCAAGTGGAGCCAAAAGGAAAAGCATAATATACGCGCCTAGAATATTTGATTTTGGGCGAAGGATTGTGATATTTGCTGATGCAACCACATCAATGTCCTGTTCTTCGAAAACTGCAACCTTTTTAATTGTTCCTTTTGAAGCCACTAAAACATCGCCATCTCTTAATAGATAACGTAATATGGACGGTTGTTCAGATGCAATCGTCTTTAGTTCCGAGTATTTTATACCAGTTTCTGTCATATTACTTAAATTTATGACAGCAATATTTCCATTAGTGATCGTTGATGAGAATGCTTTTCCTTTAAAGCAATCCACTACATTTTTTAAAGGAGTTTTTGAAAGAGCGTTAGTGTTATAATTTTCAATTAGTTGATTCATGGAAGTCCTCCTATTTTATAGTATTATAATACTATAAATTCAATATTGCAAGCAACTAAAAAGTGAGTAGAAATTTACTCACTTTTTTCGTTAAATGCCTTACTTAAATCAAGTACCCTATCACATGCTTGGGATATAATCTCATTGTCATGAGTAATCAAAATAACAATTTTTCCGTATTTTTTCAAGATTTTGAGGTAGCGTGAAACAATTAGCATATTTTTATGGTCCAGTCCGCTTGTTGGCTCATCGAATATAAATATATCTTTATTGGACAATAAAGCATTAGAAATGAGGAGTCTCTGTTTTTCTCCTCCGGATAATGACATGGGATGTCTATCCAATAAGTGATCTAAATGAAAAGATTTAGCTATTTCAAGATAGTCGGAGTTGTTTTGATTTCCTAGTAGTAGTTCACCCTTTACTGAATTTGAAAAGAGTTGTAAATGAACATTTTGCATGACATAAGCAGTTCTACTAAGTCTTTCTTTTTCAGAAAAAGTAGAATCTTCATATTTTATCTGTCTTTCACTATTCTCAAGACCGGATAAAATCTTAGCAAAGCTTGATTTTCCAATTCCATTTGGTCCAATTATTGCAGTGACGCTTCCCTTAGGAAATTTAAATGTTTTTATGTTTCCTAATAATTTCTTACCTGTTTTTACTTGTAAGTTTTTAATTTCTAACGCATTTTTGTCCTCATTTTCAAAAGGAAATATGGACTTTTCTTGATGGATTGCCCGCAAACCAAGTTCATGACGATAATTATCATCAAAATGTAACCAGTCTTTTTGACTCCACTCAGCTTTAAGTTTGCCATCTTCAAAATATAAATAAGAGTCGCTAAGATTTTTGAAATAATCCAAACGATGTTCTGCAATAACAATATTAAGTCC
>CAZPYI010000050.1:0-15205 GCA_964590305.1 uncultured Streptococcus sp. | reverse complement strand
GGCTTGATGTAAAATAAGAAAGGAAGGATTAAAATCCTTCCTTTTTTTATGTTATAATGTACTATCAAGGAGAAGTCATGGCACAATCAATCAATACTAAAGTCGATTATTCAACAACAGGAGTTTCATATCTTGGAATGGGAGGTGTTGTTGGAAAATTTTTACTTGGCAATCAGGGATTTGAATTTTATAATGATAAAAATGTTGAAGATTATATACAAATTCCTTGGGCTAACATCGAAAAAATTGGTGCTAACGTTTCTAGAAGAAAAGTTAGTCGTCATTTTGAAATTTTCACAGACAAAGGGAAATTTTTATTCGCTTCAAAAGATGCAGGAAAAATTCTTAAAGTTGCCCGTCAGTATGTTGGAAATGAAAAAGTGATTAAACTACCTACTCTAGTGCAAACCATTGCTAGAAGATTCAAAAAGAAATAAAATCATTAGTTAACTCAGAAAATCCTTCATTTTTTATTATCCTAATTCTACAGTGATTTGTTTAAATATCCTTTCAAAGTCATATTTACTTTTCTTTATTTTTTTTGTATAATGATGACAACGGATAAGTAATATTAAACTCTTTTCAGAAAGTCTGCGGTTGTTGCAAGCAGATAGGAGAATATATGAAATTCTACCGTAAAATAATTTTAAAATGTAATGATGTAATTAAGTGCACAGGATGTGAAGCTGGATGGAACCGCGCAATTGCGCTCCAGCATTAACATACTGTGCTTTTTATTTGAAAGGAAAATATTATGTTAGATATTAAACGTATTCGTACCAATTTTGAAGAAGTATCTAGAAAATTAACCAATCGTGGTGTTACAGCCGATGTTTTGGCTGAATTGAAAGATTTAGACACTAAACGTCGTGAATTATTAGTGACATCTGAAGAGTCTAAAGCACAACGAAATACTGCATCAGCTGCGATTGCACAAGCAAAACGTAATAAAGAAGATGCACAAGAACAGATTACAGCAATGCAAAAATTATCATTCGAAATCAAATTATTGGATGCTGAACTTGCTAGCATTGATGAAAAATTAACTGTTTTTACTACAACTTTACCAAATATTCCAGCTAATGACGTCCCTGTTGGCGCAGATGAAGATGATAATGTTGAAGTCCGTCGTTGGGGAAGTCCTCGTGAATTTGACTTTACTGTTAAAGCACACTGGGATTTAGGTGAAGACTTAGATATTCTTGATTGGGAACGTGGGGCAAAAGTTACTGGCTCGCGTTTCCTATTCTATAAAGGCTTAGGAGCTAGATTAGAGCGCGCAATTTATAACTTTATGTTGGATGAGCATGCTAAAGAAGGCTATACTGAAGTTATTCCGCCCTACATGGTAAATCATGATTCTATGTTCGGTACTGGTCAATACCCAAAGTTCAAAGAAGATACCTTTGAACTTGCAGACACCGGTTTTGTGCTCATTCCAACAGCAGAAGTCCCATTAACCAACTACTATCGTGGTGAAATCCTCGAAGGAAAAAATTTACCAATTTATTTCACAGCTATGAGTCCATCATTCCGTTCAGAAGCGGGATCGGCTGGTCGTGATACGCGCGGACTTATCCGTCTTCATCAATTCCATAAAGTGGAAATGGTCAAATTTTCAAAACCAGAAAACTCATACGATGAACTTGAAAAAATGACCAATAATGCTGAGAACATCTTACAAAAACTTAACCTCCCTTACCGCATCATTACACTTTGTACAGGTGATATGGGCTTCTCAGCAGCTAAAACCTATGATTTAGAAGTGTGGATTCCTGCACAAAATACTTATCGTGAAATTTCAAGTTGCTCAAATACTGAGGATTTTCAAGCACGTCGTGCTCAGATTCGTTACCGTGATGAGGCAGACAATAAAGTCAAATTGCTCCATACATTGAATGGCTCAGGTCTTGCAGTTGGTCGTACTGTTGCTGCTATTCTCGAAAACTACCAAAATGAAGACGGGTCAGTCACAATTCCTGAAGTGCTCCGTCCATACATGGGTGGTGTGGAAAAAATCGCACAAAATTAAGATTACTATATATACTTTTCGCCTAATTGTCAGTTTTTTATACTAGCAATTAGGCTTTTATTTATCGAAAAAGTGAAAACTTCGTAATAAGCATTAAAAAATCCCTATATTGGGATTTTTAGTATTTTCTAAAACGCTCATATCTTTCTTCAATTAAGGTATCTAGAGGTAAGTTTACCAAGTTATTTAATTCCTCAACTAGACTATTTTTTATGAATTCAGTTATTTCACTTGAGAAATACCCATGCTCAGGAATTACTTTGTCTACTACACCCATTTTGAAAAGTTCTCCAGCTGTAATTTTCATCAGTTCTGCAGCTTCGGTTGCCCGTGTCCCATCCTTCCATAAGATTGATGCAAAGCCTTCAGGACTTAGAACCGCATACATTGAGTGTTCAAGCATCCAGACCCTGTCAGCAACAGCTAAGGCAAGCGCTCCTCCTGATCCACCTTCACCGACAATGATGGAAATAATAGGAACCTTTAAATCACTCATCTCTAGCAAATTATTTGCAATTGCTTCTCCTTGACCACGCTCTTCAGCACCAACACCAGGATAAGCACCTGCTGTATTAATGAAGGTAATAACAGGACGGTTAAACTTCTCAGCCTGTTTCATAAGACGCAAAGCCTTCCGATAACCTTCTGGATTTGGTTGACCAAAATTACGCTTCAAATTTTCTTGAAGATTTTTTCCTTTTTGAATGCCAATGAGGGTTACAGGTTGACCAGCTAGATAGGCAATCCCACCAACGATAGCACCATCATCTGCGAAATTTCGATCCCCATGTAATTCCATGAAATCGTCAAAAATTAATTCAGCATAATCTAATGTTGTCAAACGCCTCTGATCACGTGCTTCTTTTAAAATTCTTGCAACATCGCTCATTTGCCACCTCCATGAAAGGCTACTAATTTAGCAATTACCTCAGGTAAATCCGTTCGCTTGATAATATTATCAACAAAGCCATGTTCTAGTAAAAACTCAGCTTTTTGAAAATCATCAGGTAAATCTTCCCGAACTGTCGTCTCGATAACGCGACGTCCTGCAAAACCAATTAATGCTTGGGGTTCCGCTAGAATAATATCCCCTTCCATTGCAAAACTAGCAGTCACACCTCCCGTTGTCGGATCGGTTAAGATTGTTAGATAGAATAAGCCTGCATTGGAATGACGTTTAACCGCTGCAGAAATTTTTGCCATCTGCATAAGACTCATAATGCCTTCTTGCATACGTGCACCACCTGATGCCGTAAAAATAACCACTGGCAACTGTTCATCAATAGCCAATTCAAATAAACGGGTTATTTTTTCGCCGACTACAGTTCCCATACTTGCCATAATAAAATTAGAATCCATGACAGCCAAAGCAACCTTTTGCCCTTTAATAGATGCAATACCAGTTAAAACAGCTTCATCTAAACCTGTTTCTTCACGAACCTTAGATAGCTTATCAATGTATCCTGGAAATTTTAAAGGATTTTTTGTATTGATTCCTTTAAATAATTCAGAAAAGCTTCCTTCATCAACAGTAATAGTTAAACGATCTTTAGCTGATATACGAAAATTATAAGAACAAGTTGGACAAATTTTAGCAATCCCCAGATCCTTTTGATAAATCATGTGTTTGCAAGCCGGACACTTGGCAAATAACTCATCTGGAACTTCTGGAGCTTCTCTGGGAGTGGTTTTTTTTAGAGAATTATTTGGCCTAATTCGGATATATTTATCTTTTTTACTAAATAAAGCCATGACATCTCCTATTCATTTTCTTTGTTATAGTTTGGTAAAAAAGTTTCCATTAGGAAAGAGGTATCATAATCACCGGCAATGACATGTTGATCAGAAATCAAATCCATTTGAAAATCAACATTAGTCTTTACACCTTCAATTTCCAATTCGTAAAGTGCACGTTGCATTTTCATCAGTGCATCAAAGCGATTTTCACCATGTACAATAATCTTAGCAATCATGCTATCGTAATAAGGCGGGATTGTATAGCCACTATATACAGCCGAATCAACACGTAATCCAACACCACCACTTGGCAAATACAAATCAGTAATTTTTCCAGGGCTTGGCGCAAAATTAAACTCAGGATTTTCAGCATTGATTCGACACTCAATTGCATGACCAGTAATATGGATATCCTCTTGTTTAACTGATAATGGCAAACCAGCTGCAATACGAATTTGCTCTTTGACAATATCTACACCAGTCACAAACTCCGTTACAGGGTGCTCAACTTGAACACGAGTGTTCATTTCCATAAAGTAAAAAGCACTTGTTTTCTCATCCAAAAGAAACTCAATGGTACCCGCATTTTCATAAGATACAGCTTTAGCAGCGCGAACCGCAGCATCTCCTATCTGCTCACGGAGCGTACTCCCAATAGCTACTGAGGGACTTTCTTCAAGGACTTTCTGATTATTTCTCTGAAGAGAGCAGTCACGTTCTCCAAGATGAACAACATGACCAAACGCATCACCCAAAATTTGCACTTCAATATGACGGGCCGGGTAAATAACTTTTTCTATATACATAGCACCATTGCCAAAGGCTGCCAAAGCTTCTTGAGAAGCTGATTCAAAAGCTGGGACAAGCGCATCCAAAGTATCAACCTTTCGGATCCCTTTTCCGCCACCACCAGCCGATGCTTTTAACATAACTGGGAATCCCATTTCCTCAGCGATTACTATCGCCTGATCTGTTGTGAAAACTTCCCCATCAGAACCAGGAATAACAGGAACATTTGCCTTTATCATTTCAGCACGAGCATTAATTTTATCACCCATCTTATCCATGACTGCTGCACTAGGACCAATAAACTTAATATGCATCTCTTCACACATTGTTGCAAATTTTGAATTTTCACTCAAAAAGCCAAATCCTGGATGTATGGCTTCTGCACCAGTGACTATAGCAGCTGATAGTACTGAATTCATATTAAGATAAGAGTCTGTAGATTTTGCAGGACCAATACAAATTGCTTCATCAGCTAAAATAGTGTGTAAAGATTCTTTATCAGCTTCTGAATAGATGGCAACCGTCGAAATTCCTAACTCACGTGCTGCACGAATAATACGTACTGCAATTTCACCACGATTGGCAATCAATATTTTTTTAAACATAATATTGTATTTCTCCCTCTAGCCGAGATAATTATTAGTTCCCAATTGCGAATGTTAAAGTACCGCTAGCTGCCAATTTCCCATCAACTTCTGCCTTAGCTTCAACAACCGCAATTGTTCCACGTCGCTTAATAAATTTAGCAGTCATAATTAATTGATCTCCGGGTATTACTTGCTTTTTAAACTTTACCTTGTCCATTCCAGCGTAGAAAACAAGTTTTCCTTTGTTCTCTTCTTTTGATAGTTCAAGAACTCCTGCTGTTTGAGCAAGTGCCTCCATAATCAGCACTCCTGGCATAACTGGATACCCAGGGAAGTGTCCATTGAAAAATGGTTCATTTATAGTAACATTTTTAACAGCAACAATTTCATCATCACTAACCTCAAGAACTCGGTCAACGAGCAACATTGGATAGCGATGAGGAAGAGCTTCTTGAATTTTTTCAATAGTAATCATTTAATTCTTACCAATCCTTTACCAAATTCAACAACTTCTTCATTATCAACCAATATTTCAGTAACTACACCATCACAAGGTGCAGGTACTTCATTCATTACTTTCATAGCCTCAATAATAAGGAGTGTTTGACCCTTTTTAACAGTCTCACCAAGAGAAACAAAAGTTCCTTTTTCAGGTGAGGAGCCTAAATATGCTACCCCAACAAGTGGACTTTCAACAAGCTTTCCTTCAACTGTAACAAGTGTTTCTTTACTTGTCTCCATCTGGCTATCCATAGGAACAGAAGATATTTCTTCTGTTCCTTGATTTTGTGATAAAGGAGTGACAGTAGCTTGCGTATCAGATAAGGCTGCTTGTTGGAAGCGATATTCATTCTTACTAAAAGAAAGTTCCGAAGTTTCCGTTTTAAATGAAAACTCGCGTAAGCTTGATTCATCAAACTGCATCATCAAATCCTTAACTTCTTCAATATTCAAAATTAGTCCTCCCAACGTTTAAAAGCAAGTACCGCATTATGTCCACCAAAACCAAAAGTATTCGAAATTGCGTACTCTACTTCTGCTTCCTTACCTTGACCAAAAACAACATTAGCCTCAATATCTTCAGATAATTCTTGGGTTCCAGCAGTCATGGGGATAAAGCTGTGTCGCATAGCTTCAATTGTAGCTATTGCTTCAACTGCTCCAGCAGCTCCAAGTAAATGTCCTGTGAATGACTTTGTTGAAGAAACAGGAACATCTCTACCAAGAACCGACACAATCGCTTGGCTTTCACCTTTTTCATTTGCTTGTGTTGAAGTTCCATGTGCATTGACGTAGTCAACATCCTCAGGTGAAATTCCAGCTTCATTAATAGCTAGCTTCATAGCTTTAGCAGCACCAGAACCATCTGGCAATGGAGTAGTCTGATGATAAGCATCACAGTTACTTCCGTAACCAACAATCTCTGCTAGGATAGTCGCACCACGTTTTTGAGCATGTTCCAGACTTTCAATAACAAGCACACCTGCACCTTCACCCATGACAAAACCATTGCGATCTTTATCAAATGGAATTGCAGAACGAGCAGGGTCCTCAGTTGTAGACAATGCCGTTAGAGAATTAAACCCACCAACTCCGATTTCATTAATAGTTGACTCAGCTCCTCCAGCAAGAATGACATCGTGATAGCCAAATCTAATCTCTCGGAAAGCTTCACCAATGGCATCATTCGCAGAAGCGCAAGCAGTCGTAATTGATTTACATACCCCACGCGCACCGATTCGTAGAGCTACATTTCCTGCCCCCATATTTGATAATGCTTTAGGAACAAACATTGGTTGAATTCGTCTGATACCTCTATCGTGCATACGAATTATCTGATCTTGCATTTCTTGTAAACCGCCAATACCAGATGAAACAATGACACCTGTACGATCACGATCTACTTTATCCATATCAAGTTTAGCGTTTTCAAGTGCTTCGAGTGTCGCATATATGGCATAGATAGAATACATATCCATACGATTTTTATCTTTACGTACAAAGTATTTATCAAATGGGAATTCCTTAATTTCTCCAGCATTATGAACAGGAATTTCTGAAGTATCAAATTTTGTAATTGGACCAATACCAATTTTTCCATCATGCAAGCTATTCCAAAATTCTTCAGGAGTATTCCCAATCGGTGAGGTTACACCATAACCAGTAACTACAACTCTATTAAATGTCATCTTTTGTCTCCTTTGTTAAGAAAATCTGTCTTTTATATAAGGCAGTGTTTTATCACATAGTCATGCCACCGTCAATAGCAATAACTTGTCCAGTAATATACTCTTGTTGAGCAAGGAAAGTTACAACACTAGCAACTTCCTCTGCTTTCCCAATACGTTTCATCGGAATTTGCGTTAGTAAACCTTCTTGCATTTTTTCAGGGATAGCATCTGTCATATCTGATTCAATAAATCCCGGAGCAATTGCATTAACACGCACTCCACGAGCAGCAACTTCACGAGCAACTGATTTAGTGAAACCAATCAATCCTGCTTTCGAAGCGGCATAGTTTGCCTGCCCAATATTACCTCTCAAACCAACAACACTAGATATGTTAATTATAGCCCCTTGACGTGACTTTGTCATCGGTTTCAAGACTGATTGTGTCATATTAAATGCACCTGTCAAATTGATTTTTAAAACAGATTCAAAATCTTCTTCTGTCATTTTCAACATCAATTTGTCTTTGGTAATTCCAGCGTTATTAACTAGGATATCTACACTACCCAATTCAGCAATAGCATCAGTAATCATACGTTTTGCATCTTGATAATCTGAAACATCTCCTGAAATAGCAATTACTTTTACATCGTAACTATCAAATTGTCCAATAACATCATCAGTAATAGTAGAACGTCCATTAAGAATAATATTTGCTCCCAGTTCAGCAAAATGATGAGCAATTGCTAATCCAATTCCTCTTGTCGAGCCGGTAACGAAAACATTTTTATTTTTGATTTCCACAATTATCTCCTATCCTTCTAAGAAAGCATTCAAACTATCGATATTCTCAACAGTACTAACTGGTATCGTTTTATCGATTTTTTTGATAAAGCCACTCAATACTTTACCTGGCCCAATTTCTACGCATGTTGTCATTCCCAAGTCTTTCATTGCAAGGATAGACTCATAAAAACGAACTGGCTCCATGACTTGACGCGTTAAGAGTGCCTTAATGTCTGACCTTTGCATAACTTTGGCTTCTGTATTTCCAATTAAAGGAATTTTGAAATCCGAAAAAGAAATCTCTTCAAGTGCTTCAGCCAATTGTTGACTAGCAGGCTCTAACAAAGCTGTGTGAAATGGTCCTGAGACTTTTAATGGGATTAATCGCTTAACACCTGCTTCTTTCAACAATTCAACAGCATAATTTACAGCAGCAACCTCCCCACCAATAACAATCTGAGAAGGTGTATTGTAGTTTGCAGGTGTTACAATACCTTTTTTTGAAGCTTCTTGACAATTTTTTTCAATTAATGAAGCCTCGGCATTCATGACAGCAACCATCTTTCCACTTCCAGCAGGTGCTGCTGTCTCCATATATTCTCCACGCTTAGCAACTAAGGCAACAGCATCTTCAAAAGCAAGAGCATCTGAAGCAACCAAGGCTGAGTATTCGCCTAATGATAAACCAGCAACCACATCTGGTTGGTAACCTTTTTCTTTTAACAATCGAAAAATAGCTACTGATGTCGTCAAAATGGCCGGTTGAGTATGTCGTGTCTGATTCAGCTTATCGTTATCATTATCGATTAAGTCTCTCAAATCATAACCAAGTATTTGGCTAGCTTCATCAAAGGTTTCTCTTACAATAAGATGTTTTTCATACAAATCACCTGCCATACCAGGTTTCTGTGCGCCTTGCCCAGCAAATAAGAAGGCTGTTTTTGCCATTAGTATTCCTCCTAAGTGGTAAAATCAATTAAAATTGTTGGTTTGAACAAGCCAAAATACTTCAAAGATAATTACTCTCTGATGCTATTTGACCAACGCTTTGCTTCCTCTAGGATGACTTCCTGAGCACCATAGTATAGGTCTTTTAAGATTTCTTCACATGTTTCTTCCTTGCGAACAATACCCGCAATTTGTCCAGCCATGACAGAACCATTTACGACGTCACCATCTACGACCGCGTTACGCAACGAGCCTGCACCAAGTTCTTCAATCTCATCCGCAGATTTCACTCCACGTAAAAAATCTTTTTCAGCATGACTATAAGAAGTTGATAGTTTATTTTTTATAGCACGAACTGGATGTCCAACCACAGAAGCAGAGACAACTGTATCGATGTCCTTGGCTTTTAAAATTTTATCTTTAAAATTCTGATGCGCATTTGACTCTTTTGCAACAACAAAACGTGTCCCAACTTGGACAGCTTCACCACCAAGCATAAAGACTGCCGCAACACCCCGACCATCAGCAACACCACCAGCGCCTATAACAGGAATATCAACAGCGTCAACAACTTGACGAACTAACGCCATAGTCGTTAATTTACCAATGTGGCCGCCAGCTTCCATTCCCTCTGCAATGACTGCATCCACTCCGAGCTTTGCCATACGCTTGGCAAGAGCAACACTTGGAACTACGGGAATTACAGTAATACCTGCTTCATGAAATCTCTCCATGTATTTCCCCGGACTACCCGCACCAGTTGTTACAACTTTAACACCTTCTTCTATAACAAGATCAACAATGTCATCTGCAAAAGGTGAAAGAAGCATAATATTGACACCAAAAGGATTATTAGTGATTGACTTTACCCTGTCAATATTTGCCTTCACAACTTCTTTAGGCGCATTTCCTCCACCAATAATCCCAAGACCGCCAGCATTTGATACTGCACCAGCAAGATCACCATCAGCAACCCAGGCCATACCACCTTGGAAAATAGGATATTTTATATTCAGTAATTCTGTAATACGTGTTTTCATTTTGAAATCCTTCTAAGTCTCATTTGAAATAATAATTTGATTGTCAAACTATCATAATAAGAAGAGGGAGTGGGGTAGAACCTAAATAAAAGGTTCTTCTCCCACCCCCGTCAGGTTGACTAGGAGATAAGTGAACAATCAGTAACACATTCCAATCAACTATGACATTTTACAACTCGGCCTAATTAAATTATGAGAGAAGAGATTTCGTCTCAACTCCGAGATACATTTATTTAGTTTTTTCTTCAACATAGACAACTAAGTCGCCTACAGTGTTAAGTCCGTCTTCTGTTTCAATTTGAATATCAAAAGCATCTTCAATTTCTGAGATGACTTGGAAAACATCAAGAGAATCTGCATCCAACTCATCAAAAGTTGTTTCCATTTTTACTTCTTCTTCTTCTTTACCAAGTTCTTCAACAATAATTTCTTGTACTTTTTCAAATACTGCCATTTTATTTCTCCTTAAAAATAATAATTTTTTATAATTGTGTTTTTAACACAAGATATAACTAGATTTTAACAATAAGACTTCCCCATGTCAAACCGCCACCGAAACCTGATAGTAAAACTGTTTGGGTACCATCTAATTTTATCAGACCTTCACCTACACACTCTGATAATAATATTGGGATACTGGCTGCGCTAGTATTGCCATATTCCATCATATTGGCTGGAAATTTTTCGCGAGCAATACCAATTTTTTTGGCCATTTTATCTAAAATACGACTATTAGCTTGATGCAAAAGAATATAATCTAAATCTTCGGTAGTTAGATGTGATTTCTCAATTAAAGACTTTATACTTTTTGAAACATCTCGAATTGCAAAATCAAAGATTGCCCGACCATCCATTCTCAAATATTTATCAGTAGTAATTTCTTCTGAAAATGGTGAAGACAAACCACTCTCACCAGAAGTTAAGCCAGACCCACGCTTTCCATCCGAATGAAGTGATTCCTCGAGGAAATATCTTTCTTGAGATTGTTCTAACAAAACACCACCTGCGCCATCGCCGAATAAAACAGAAGTTGATCTATCTGACCAATCAAGTGTTTTTGACAATGTTTCTGCCCCAATGACAATTCCTTTTTTATAAGCTCCTGACTGGATAAGTTTCTCCGCAGTCGCAAGTGCGAAGATAAAACCACTACAAGCCGCAGTTATATCAAAAGCAAAAGCATTTTTGGCTTCAATAATCGCTTGAACCTTTGCTGCTGTTGATGGCATCATACTGTCTGGTGTTATTGTTGCCACAATAATGAAATCAATCTCATTAGCATTAAGTTTTGCTTGATTTAACAGCTGTTTTGCAACTTCTGCTCCCAAATCACTTGTTGTTTCATCTTTACTGATATGACGACGTTTTATCCCTGTTCGAGATGAAATCCAATCATCATTTGTATCCATAATCATAGACAAATCATCGTTAGTAATAACTTGTTGAGGTGCGTAAGCAGCTACTTGACTTATTCTTGCAAATACCATCACACTAACTCCTCAAGAAACTTATGAAGGTTACCCAAACCCTTTGTTAGAGTCTCAATTTCCTCAGCGTTCATATCTTCTACAATATGTGAAACCATAGCTTTATGGAATCTCTTATGAAGACGATTCAATAATCTGCCTCTTTTTGTCAAAGTTAAGTGGACAACTCGGCGATCAAGAGTTGACCGTTGTCTTTCAATGTAACCTTTTGCTTCAAGTTTATTCAAGCTAGTTGTAATTGTTCCCAATGTTAACATTAACTCCCGAGCAATATCACTTGGTGTAACATTGGGATGATTTCCAATAATTTCAATGGTATGCATTTCTTTTAAAGAAACATCACTGAACTGACTAGATCGCAAGCTCATCTCTTCAATAACTTGGATCCTGTTAAAAATATCAACAAGATACTCATTAATTTTGTTATAATCCAAGACTTCACCTCCTAAAATAAACTTTGATAGTCAAATTATATCAGACGTCAAATTATATTGCAAGAATTTTCAATAGATTTTCTAAGTCGAATTTCAATGTCCAGTAAATTTAGGACGTCTTCTTTCCGAATATGCTCGGACACCTTCTTTGAAATCTTCCTTAAAGGCAAGTTCCTCTTGAAGTTGCAATTCTACTCTAGTATAGGTTTCCCACCCAGTAAAAGAGGCTGCCCATATCATCTCTTTAATAGCTCGATATGAGTTCACTGAACTACGCAACAAACGTTTTACTAATTGGTTGGTGGTTCGTTCCAACTTTTCAGACTCACACAAGCGGTAGACAATTCCGTAATCCAAAGCTTTTTCGGCAGACAAGCCTTCACCAGTCATAGCCAGTTGTGTTGCTCTTGTCACACCAATTGCCCTTGACATCAAGAATAAGCCACCTGCATCTGGTGCCAAACCAACGCCAACAAAAGCTTGAATGAACTTCGTTTTATCTGTCGCAACAACAAAATCCACTGCTACAGCCATATTTGCAGCTGCACCTGCAACAGCACCATCAATACTCATAATAACGGGCTTTGGTAAACGTTTAATGGTGAAAGAAATTTCATTAACCAGCTTTGCAATCAGCACTAACGATTGAACATCATCATCTTCAACAGCTCGCTGCATTTCAGCTAAATCCCCTCCAACTGAAAAAACCTTCCCATTTGCATTGATAATTAGAATTTTTAAAGTTTCATCTTTTTCTACTATAGTCAATGCCTCTAAGATTTCTTGACATATAGGAATATTAAAACCATTTGAAACCTCTGGACGATTCAAAGTAATAGTCGCTACTTCTTTTTCCGTTTCAAAGATAATATTTGAAAAATCCATATATTTCCTCCGTTAAATGACTAATTCATAAAATAATAGTTTGATAATAAAATTACTTCACGATTGCTATTCTAGCATAATGTTAAGATTAAATGCAAGAAAAACAGTAAAATACACAAAATAATTTGAGGAAAATATATTTTAATTATCAAAGTAATTTAAAAAAGCGAGCAAAAATTTACACCTTCACTCTTATTTTATAATACAATCTAATACTTGAGTTAAATCAGCTACTAGCTTATCTGACAAACTTTGATTCATTCCAAAATACTTATCTTCTATTGCCCAAACTTCCAGTTCAGCAGAAACTCCTGCCAAAATACCTTTTTCACTATCTTCAATTACAAGAACTTCACTATTTTCACATTTTAATTGCTTAACAGCTTCTTTGTATATTGCTGGATTAGGTTTCCCTTCCCTAAAATTCTCACCTGATAAAATAACATCAAAATAAGATGCTATACCTGTCTCGTATAAAGCTCTTAGTATGTCGTTCATAGTTGAGATAGAGGCTAAAGCCAACCTGAACCCCTTCTCAGCTAACTCTTTGATCACATTTTCAGTATCGGAAAAAATGAGATTTTTATATGGTAACGGATTACTTTCTTTAAACATACTATATTCATCCTGCAACTTTCCAATATCCCAGTTTTCATAATTCTCTTGCAGAATTAGTTTCCAAATTTGCCTCATGTTTCCACCAATAAAAATATTAGGCTCTAGATGATCTATACTAATCCCTTTTCCCTCAAGAAATATTTCTCTTCTCCTATAGTAAAAAGTCTCAGTATCAAACAATACCCCATCCATATCAAAAATAATAGCTTTATAATTTCTCATTTCCTCATTATACTATGATTTTATCAGAAAAACTACTGACAAATTTTCTGAATTTTGCTATAATTATTTAAATTTACTATTGGGAGAAATCATGAAAGTCACTAAATTTGGAGGCAGTTCACTCGCGTCAGCTGAACAATTAAAAAAAGTATTACATATCATTAAATCAGATCCTGAAAGACGTTTTGTAGTTGTATCTGCTCCAGGAAAACGTAATAGCGATGACATAAAAGTTACTGATGCACTGATCAGATATTATAACTGCTATACATCAGGGAAAAATGTTAGAGAATCTCAAGACTGGATCATTAACCGTTATAAAACTATCATTGAAGAGCTTGAACTAGGACAAAACATACTAGATAATATTTCTGAAGCTATTTTACAATTAGCTACTTTACCTATTAAGAACAATGATTTTCTTTACGATACATTTTTAGCAGCTGGCGAAGATAACAATGCAAAATTAGTTGCTGCCTTTTTCAATAAAAGCGGCCTACACGCTTCCTATGTACATCCAAAAAAAGCAGGAATTTTTGTCAGTAGTGAGCCAGGAAATGCTCGCATATTACCTTCTAGTTATGATAAACTGGAAGATTTACGTGAATCTCGTGGTGTCCTTGTCATTCCAGGATTTTTTGGAGTAACAGTTGATAATCAGATTTGTACTTTTTCACGTGGTGGGTCAGATATTACTGGTTCTATTGTTGCAGCCGGAGTGAAAGCAGATGTTTATGAAAACTTTACAGATGTTGATGGCATTTTTGCTGCACACCCTGGAGTAGTTCACAAACCACATTCAATCCCCGAATTGACTTATAAAGAAATGCGTGAATTAGCATATGCAGGCTTCTCAGTTTTACACGATGAAGCTCTAATTCCAGCATACCGTGGACAAATTCCACTAGTCATCAAAAACACGAATAATCCAAGTCACCCTGGAACAAAAATTGTTTTAAAGCACAACGGTGATGAAGTTCCTGTTGTGGGAATATCTGGGGACGATAATTTCGTCAGCATTGACATTTCAAAATATCTTATGAATAGAGAAGTTGGCTTTGGGCGCAAAGTCTTACAAATATTGGAAGATTTGAATATTAGATTTGAACATATGCCAACTGGAATTGATGATATTTCAATTGTCTTGCGAGAACGTGAGCTAACACCAATAAAAGAACAAGAAATTATCTCACAATTAACACGAAAACTAGAAGTTGACCATGTTGAAATTAAAAGAGGTCTTTCTATTATCATGATTGTTGGAGAGAATATGAAAAGTCATGTCGGCGTCACTACCACCGCTACAAAAGCACTGTCAGACAAACATATTAACTTGACAATGATTTCACAAGGAGCAAGTGAAGTATCTGTTATGTTTGTTGTTAAAACTGAGGATGAAAAAAAAGCCGTTAGAGCACTTTACAATGCCTTTTTTCTGAATGATAAGTAAAGCGCAGAGGATCAACGGATA
>CAZPYI010000049.1:0-15676 GCA_964590305.1 uncultured Streptococcus sp. | reverse complement strand
GCTATGAATTATAATTTAAATTGACTAAAGAACTTAAATAGCCTAATCAAAACTTTATTTTCACGAGAAAAACTTTCAGTTCATTATTAAAACACTAATTAAGACAACAACCGTAAATACCAAGTGCTAACGATATAGAAAACTTCCTTTTTCTATATAAAAAGGAAGCAATAAACTATTATTAGTTATTCATGTAATTCTAAAGGAAGACCATCTGGATCAAAGAAAAAGGTCATTTTTTTACCTGTATAATCATCAAAACGGATAGGTTCAACAAATATCCCCATAGTCTCTAATTCACTTTTGTAGCTATCTATATCTTGAACGTAGAAAGCTAAGTGTCTGAGCCCACAGGCTTCTTGAGAAAATTCTGGCAGTCCAACACGCTTTGGTGGTGCTATATAGGTGAGATCATTTATTTTGTTTCCAAATATTTCAAGCTCAATATCACCGCACTTCAAATCAAGTTTATAATCATGTCTTTTTGGACGATGATTTTCACGAATAATACTAAATCCTAGTTTTTCGACATAAAAATCCTTCGATTTATCATAGTCTGAAACAATGATGGCAATGTGATGGATAGCGTTTAGTTTCATGATGTCTCCTTTGAAATTAACATAGAGGAGAAAAGGAGATGTCTAACTGCTCCTTTTCTAATATCTTAAATTTGATTATAAGAAGTATCAAAGGCATCGATAATATCAGTTGATGCTTGATCATACGCAACTGAGGTCTCTAGAACCCCATAAACGATAAGTCTTTCAGTCGCTTCTGCATCGGTACAAGTAACTAAAGTTAATTGGCTTTGTCCAGGAGTATCATCAATAACATCAGTACGATCAGGAGATACAGACTCAATCCCAGTAATCACATAGGTATAAACAGTCGCTTTATCTGTCAGATACATCTTCATTCCAACGCTAGTTTTATCAAGTGGAGAAAAGAGCATCTGAGACGAACCAGATAATCCAAATACATGGTGACTAGCTAAAGAATAGTTATTAGCTCCCCCCATGACTTGATCTTCTTTCATCGTTCCTGCACCGTAAGTTAATTCTGTATTACCTAGTCCTTTGAAAATAGGCAAGTTAATCCCAACATCTGGTATGGCTATACCACCGATAACTGGTAGATTTGCAGTGTTTTGCTGCGCTTGTAATACAGATTCAGTGCTGATAGATTGAACAGCACTGAAGTCAAAACTAGCATCAGCAGACTTATTTTTTTCAAGTGTTTCTTTAGATACGTTTGTCACTTGATATTTGTTTGAATTCCAGCCAATCAAAAAGTTTCGAATGGACTTATTGAAAATCAGAGCAACTCCTACAATAATTAACAGAGTAATAAATGTTATTCTCAGGACTTTAAAAAATCTATTAGTTTTCTTTTTTTTCATATTAATAAAACCTTTACTCAGAATCAGTATCTACTTCTTCATCATACTCTTCTGGTTGCACAAGTGCAAACGTTACGATTTTTGCATCTTGGTCAATTCTCATGACTTTAACACCAAGTGTAGCACGTCCGGTTTGTGAAATATCCTCCACACTAGTACGTATAATCACTCCTGTATCTGTGATAATCATAACATCTTCATTACCATTTACAGTTACTAAACCAGCAAGTAGACCATTTTTATCGGTAATGTTGGCAGTCTTTATTCCTTTACCACCACGCCCTTTAGTAGGGTATTCAGATGCAATGGTACGCTTTCCATATCCGTATTCGGTAATAGTAAGTATTTCTTGATCATCAGTAACACAAGAAACCCCGACGACCTTATCGTTGTCGCGTAAGTTTACTCCACGTACACCAGTTGCTGTACGTCCCATATTCCTAACGGTACTTTCTTTAAAGCGGACGGAATAACCAAATTGAGTCCCTATGATAATATCGTCATCTCCTGCTGTTAGGAGAACGTTTATCAGCCTGTCACTTTCTTTAAGATTAATAGCACGCAAACCATTTTGACGAATATTACTAAATTCTGAAACACTTGTGCGTTTGACAACACCGAGTCTAGTTGTGAAAAAGAAGTAATGTTCTTGAATATCTTTTTCTCTGATATTTATTATAGTTTGAATAGTCTCATCTTCATCAAGCTTCAAAAGATTGACAGCTGGTAGTCCCTTCGCTGTACGACCATATTCTGGAATTTCGTAAGCTTTCAAACGATAAACACGTCCAAGATTAGTAAAGAAGAGTAAAAAGTCATGAGTACTAGTCGATACAAGTTCTCTGACAAAATCATCATCGTGAACACCTGTTCCCTGAACACCACGTCCACCACGTTTCTGTGATCGAAATTCATCTTGTGCTAAACGTTTTATGTAACCGTTGTTAGACAATGTTATTAGAACATCTTCTTCCTCTATCAAATCTTCATCTTCAAGCGAGAGTATTTCACCAACCATAAGTTCCGTACGACGTGGATCAGCATACTTGCGTTTGACTTCATCCATTTCTTCTTTGATAATAGTTACAACACGCTCAGGACTCGCTAAAATATCAGTCAAGTCAGCAATTAGAGCAATCAATGCATCATATTCTGATTGAATCTTACCACGTTCTAAGCCTGTCAATCGACGTAGTCGCATATCAAGAATAGCTTGACTTTGACGTTCTGAAAGTTCAAAACGACTCATCAACTCAGCAATAGCAATCACATCAGTATCACTGTTACGAATAATTGCGATAACTTCATCAAGATGGTCAAGAGCAATCAATAAACCTTCTAAAATATGGGCTCTATTTTCAGCTTTGGTTTTATCAAATTGTGTTCGACGAACGATAACTTCTTTTTGGTGTAGAATATAATTTTCAATAATTTGCTTAAGTGTCAGAACTTTTGGGACACCATTTTCGATAGCAAGCATATTGAAACTAAAATTAGTTTGAAGGCTAGTCAATTTAAATAAATTGTTTAGGACAACGTTAGCTGAAGCATCTCGACGTATTTCAATAACAAAACGGACACCTTCACGATTTGATTCATCACGCACAGCAGTAATCCCATCAATACGTTTTTCCTGAGCTAAACGGACGATATGTTCATGAACTTTTGTCTTGTTGACGCCATAAGGGAACTCTGTAACAACGATGCGTTCACGTCCACTTTTCATAGCTTCAATTTCAGTCCGTGAGCGAAGAACAATCGAACCTTTTCCTGTATCATATGCACGGTGGATCCCAGAGCGACCCATGACAAGTGCTCCTGTTGGAAAATCTGGTCCAGGCAAAACTTCCATGAGTTCACGTGTCGTTACCTCAGGGTTTTCCATGACCAATTTCACAGCATCAATAGATTCCCCCAAATTATGTGGTGGAATATTAGTGGCCATTCCCACAGCAATACCTGTTGCACCATTGACTAAAAGATTGGGAAAGCGTGCTGGTAATACAAGTGGCTCACGCTCACTCCCATCGTAGTTATCTTGGAAATCAACTGTATTTTTATTAATGTCACGAAGCATCTCTAGTGCAATTTTACTCATGCGAGCTTCGGTATAACGTTGTGCCGCCGCACCATCGCCGTCCATTGAACCGAAGTTTCCGTGACCATCGACTAGCATATGGCGATATGACCACCATTGTGCCATACGAACCATAGCTTCGTAAATAGATGAGTCACCATGTGGATGATATTTCCCCATGACATCACCAGTAATACGGGCAGATTTTTTATGCGGTTTATCTGGCGTAACACCAAGCTCATTCATTCCGTATAAAATACGTCGATGAACAGGTTTTAGACCATCTCTGACATCCGGAAGTGCACGAGCAACAATAACACTCATGGCATAATCGATGAAACTTGTCTTCATTTCACTTGTCAGATTAACGTCTACTAAATTCTTATCTTGCATTAATGAATGCCCCTTTTCTAGTATGAAACTCCTTTATATTATACCATAATTTTACTCAAAAAATGACTTTTCACCTTATATTATACCTGTCAAATGTATTGTTTAATTGATGATTAGTTTACGTTATTAGTTATTCCAAAAGAACTGGGAAATATGAAAACTTGGTTTTCAAAAAAAATGAAAAGTTTTTCACAAATTTCCAATATTTGTTCGTGACATATGGTACTTAAAGTGTTAAAATGAAATCGTATGGGCGATAGTCCTAAAAAAATTAAGGAGATGTTTAGAAATGACTGCAACTAAACAACACAAAAAAGTTATCTTGGTCGGTGATGGAGCCGTAGGTTCATCATACGCTTTTGCTCTTGTTACACAAGGGATTGCACAAGAATTAGGTATCGTTGATATCTTTAAGGAAAAAACTGAAGGTGATGCTGAAGATTTAAGCCACGCTCTTGCATTTACTTCACCTAAGAAAATCTATTCAGCAACCTATGCTGATGCACATGATGCAGATCTTGTTGTTCTTACCGCAGGTGCTCCACAAAAACCAGGTGAAACTCGTCTTGACCTTGTTGAAAAAAATCTTCGTATTAACAAAGATGTTGTTACTCAGATTGTTGCTTCAGGTTTTGATGGAATCTTTTTAGTTGCTGCTAACCCAGTTGATATCTTAACTTACTCAACATGGAAATTCTCAGGTTTCCCTAAAGAACGTGTTATTGGTTCAGGTACATCTCTTGATTCAGCTCGTTTCCGTCAAGCTCTTGCTCAAAAATTGGACATTGATACCCGCTCTGTGCATGCCTACATCATGGGTGAACACGGGGATTCAGAATTTGCTGTTTGGTCTCATGCCAATGTTGCCGGAGTAAACCTTGAAAACTTCCTTATTGACTATCGTAACTTCAACGCTGAAGAATTAGTGGACTTATTTGAGGGTGTTCGTGACGCGGCCTATTCAATCATTAACAAAAAAGGCGCAACTTTTTATGGAATCGCTGTAGCGCTTGCACGTATCACTAAAGCAATTCTTGATGATGAAAATTCAGTACTCCCACTTTCAGTATTCCAAGATGGTCAATATGAAGGTGTGACTGGTTGTTATATTGGTCAACCTGCTGTTGTTGGTGCTCACGGAATTGTGCGTCCAATTAACATTCCATTGAATGATGCTGAAAAACAAAAAATGCAAGCTTCTGCTAATGGATTAAAAGCTATCATTGATGAAGCATTTTCAAAAGAAGAGTTCGCTTCCGCAGCAAAAAATTAAATAAATTATCAAAAAAATGATCTTAAATTATTCTCAGATCATTTTTTATTAACGAGAAAAGCAAGTGCTCTCCAGATGGGAGAACACTTGCTTTTCTCGTTAGAAGAAATATAAATTTATATTACTTTTCGGTATTTAATGCAGCTTTAGCAATGTAACTTAGTGGTTGATTGAAGTGAGGTAAGAAGAAGAGATCAAGCAATGCTAAACGATCAATTGTAACTTTTTCTTGGATGGCAAGTGAAAACATATGAATTCCCATAGAAACATCTCCGAGCGATGCCATTTGTGCGCCTAAAACAACTCTCGTATCTATATCATAAACGATTTTTAGAGTTACTTCATAATTTCCATCTTCCATGAAGCCTGCTTTTTGCAAATCTTTAACTTCAGTAACTGCTGGATTGAAACCAAAACGTCGTGCTTTTTCTTCAGTTAGGCCAGTTGATACCATATTTAGACCAAAGATTGATATACCATTTGAACCTTGAACTCCAAGTGATTCAACTTCGTGACCTGCAGCGTTATGACCTGCAACCATACCTGAACGTACGGCATTTGATGCTAGTGCAATATAATTCACATCATTAAGTGCATTGTCAAATACTGTTGCACAGTCTCCGATAGCATAGACATCTGGAAGGCTTGTTTCTTGTTTTTTATTGACAAGAAAGGCACCATTGCGGAAAGTATCTAATTTCCCATCTCCAAGAGTGGTATTCGGACGGAAACCAACTGCTAAGATAACCATGTCAACGTCACGACTTGCTTTGTCAGTGACAATACGTTCAACTTTACCATCACCTTCAATGGCCTTAACTGTTTCGCCAAACGCTAGCTCAATACCATGGTCTACTAAATTTTGACGCATCATGTCTGATAGGTCTGTATCGTAGTATCCTGCTAGACAAGTATCAACGACATCAACTAGAGTAACTTCTTTTCCAAGTCTCTTGAAGGCTTCTGCTAATTCTACACCAATGTATCCCGCACCTACAACTGCAACGCGATCAATATGTTGTGCTTTATCTTGAAGTTTGTCAATCACTTGTTTTGCGTTTTGGAAAAGTTTCACAAATTGGAGGTTTTCAAGAGTCGCCTCGAATTCACGACTTCCTTCTTTAATAGCCGCTCCTTCAATCGGTGGGATGATGGGCTGTGAACCAGTTGCTAGAATAAGTTTATCGTATGATTCAACATGCTCTTTACCATCAACTAGCGCTGTCACTGTTTTAGCATCGTAGTCAATAGACAAGACTGGTGAATTCATATAAACTTTAGCACCTTTTGATTCAAGTGCTTCTTTGCTCGCATAAAATAATCCGTCTGAACCAGAAATTTGTTTTCCAATCCAAAGTGCCATACCACAACCCAAAAATGAAATATTTGAGTTTTGGTCAAAAACGACAACTTCATTTTTGTCTCCATAGTTATCAAGAATGGTATTAACACTAAAAGTTCCTGCATGGTTTGCACCAACTACAACGATTTTACTCATAAATAAGCCTCTTTTCAAAATAATAAATTTATTACATCTTAATTATATCATGCGGGAAAAACGCTTACAAATAATATGCTCATAATTTCACAAAATTTAACTATAAAAAAATGAAACTAGATAAGCTAGTTCATTTTTAAGATTATTTCGATTTAATATAGTTAACTCCATCTGCTTTTGGTGCAATTGCTTTGCCGAAGAAGGCTGCTAATACAATGATAGTTAATACATATGGTGCGATTTGCAAGTAGACTGATGGGATACTTGAAAAGATAGGTATTTTTCCACCAATGATTGCCAAAGATTGCGATAGTCCAAAAAATAAACTGGACAACATTGCACCAATAGGGTTCCAACGACCAAAGATCATTGCTGCAAGAGCGATGAATCCTGGACCAGCAATGGTTGTTACCGCAAAACTATTTGAAATAGTTTGTGCATAAATAGCACCTCCAACCCCTCCTAAAAAGCCAGAAATCATAACTCCAGCATAACGCATTAAGTACACATTGATACCAAGTGTATCTGCTGCTTGTGGATGCTCTCCGACAGAACGAAGACGAAGTCCGAATCGCGTTTTAAAAATGATAAACCACGCGACAAAAGCAACAAGAATGGCGATATAGCCTACTAAGGAAGTATTATTGAAGAAAATAGTGCCAATAACTGGAATATCTTTTAGAATTGGAAATGAAAAACGGCCAAATGATTGTGAGATAGTGTCTGTCTGTCCCTTTCCATATAAGAAACGACAAAGGAAAACAGCAAGTGATGGTGCAATCAAGTTTAAAACCGTACCAGATACAACATGGTCAGCACGGAAGTTAACTGTAGCCACAGCATGAATTAAAGAATAAAGAACACCAACTAATCCTGCAACAAGACAGGCCAGCCAAGGAGTAGATTTACCAAAGACATCCGCAAAGCTGATATTGAAGACAATACCTGAGAATGCTCCCATAACCATGATACCTTCAAGACCAACATTGACAACCCCTGCACGCTCGGAGAAGGTGCCACCGATACTTGTAAAAATCAACGGTGCTGAATAAATTAGCATTGAAGAAACTAACAAGGTCAATATTGTAGTTAAGCTCATCCTATTGTCCCCCTTTTAACTTTGCAGTTTTCACAGACTTTTTACGTGGTGCTAAATAGTGTCTAATGATATAGTTTGCTCCAACGAAGAAAATAATCAAAGCAGAGATAACATCAATAATCTCAGATGGGATTCCTACCATTCCGGTTTTCCCAATTGCAAGTACAGCATACAGAAAAGCAGCAAATGGAATACCAACAGCACTATTAACGGCAAGAAGAGCAACTGCCATACCATCCCAACCAATACCTAATGATCCGCTTTGAACATAGACATTCTGGAAAGTACCAAGCCCTTCTACTGTCCCCCCAAGTCCTGCAAGAGCGCCCGAAATGATCATTGAAATGATGATAACACGCTTAGATGACATCCCAGCGTACTCTGAAGCATTGGGATTTAGTCCTACTGCTGTGATTTCATAACCCATTGTTGTCTTTTTAATAATAAACCAAACAAGAACAACTGCAATTATTGCAAGGAAGATTCCAAGGTTCATCCGTGAATTATTAGTTAAAGCAGATAACCATCCCATCTGATAAGACGCACTTGCTGAAACTTTTTGGCTAGCATCTGATGTTCTCATAACTGTATCTGAAATTCCGTCACGAACTAGTGCATTGGTTGAGTAAAGAATGATGTAATTCATCATAATTGTAACAATAACCTCACTCGTTCCAAGATATGCACGAAGGATTCCGGGAATTGCTCCAACAATACCACCAGCTATAAGCCCAATAGCGACTGTACAAATCACAGAAATAACTTTTGGTAAATCTGGGAATGACAGGGCAAACCAGACAGACATTGTCCAGCCAGCAAGAGCTTGACCAGGTAGCCCAACATTGAAGAAGCCTGCTTTTGAAGCAACTGAAAAGCCAAGTGCAATTAAAATAAGTGGTCCCATCGCTCGGAAGATTTCTCCCCAGTTTTTTAGAGAACCAAATGCTGTGTAGAAAAGGTCATTGTAGCCCCAAATCGGATTATAACCAAAGATAAGCATAAGAACAGCACCTACTAATAGTCCGAGGAAGACAGCAATTAAAGGAACAGCCCAACTTTGTGTTTTCTTAGACATGTGACTCCTCCTTTTTAACTTTTCCACCCGCCATTAAGATACCAAGTTCTTGTTTATCTGTTTTGCCGGGATCTAAAACCCCTTGAATTTTGCCATCATGGATAACGGCAATTCTATCAGAAACATCTAATATTTCATCAAGCTCAAAACTGACAACTAGAACAGCTTTCCCTTTATCACGCTCAGCAACAAGACGTTTACGAATATACTCAATCGCTCCAACATCCAAACCACGAGTAGGTTGGCTAACGATAAGTAGGTCAGGATTTCGTTCAATTTCACGTGCAATAACTGCTTTTTGCTGATTTCCACCTGAAAGCGATCCAGCAGTAACCAGTTCACTTGCTGCACGCACATCAAACTCAGTCATTAAATGTCTTGCATGTTCATTAATTTGACTGTAGCTAAGCACACCATTTTTACTAAATGGTTCTTTATAGTAAGTTTGGAGTGTCATGTTCTCTGCCAATGTCATTTCTAAGACCATCCCATCACGATGACGATCTTCTGGGACATGTCCAACTTCCATTTCAGTTATCTTACGAGGAGATAGATGCGTTACTTCGATGTTTTTAATCTTAATAGAGCCTGATTGTGATTTTCTGAGTCCGGTAATTGCTTGTATTAGCTCACTCTGACCATTCCCATCAATCCCAGCAATGCCGACAATCTCTCCTGCACGCACATCCAAGGATAATCCTTTTACAGCTGGAATCCCACGATTCTCATTTACATACAAGTCTTTTATAGAAAGGACATTGCCTTTAGGATGAGAAGCTATCTTCTCCGTCTTGAAAGATACTGCACGTCCAACCATCATTTCAGCCAATTCTTCACTGGTTGAACCTGCAACAGGAACAGTTTCAATTGACTTTCCACGACGAATAACTGTGACACGATCAGCAACTGCACGAATTTCATCCAATTTGTGAGTAATCAAAACTATTGATTTGCCTTCTTTAACAAGATTGCGCATAATTTCAAGTAGTTCAGAAATTTCTGATGGTGTCAATACTGCTGTCGGTTCATCGAAAATGATGATATCAGCACCACGATAAAGTGTTTTTAAAATTTCAACGCGTTGCTGTGCACCAACTGAAATGTCAGAAACTTTAGCTGACGGATCCACTGTTAGCCCATATTTTTCTGATAAAGCCGTGATTTCTTTTGTAGCTTGTTTTAAATTAAGAACTCCACCTTTTGTGATTTCATTTCCTAAAATAATGTTTTCTGCTACAGTAAATGCCTCAACAAGCATAAAATGTTGATGAACCATTCCTATACCTAATTTTGCTGCCTTGGATGGCGAATCTAAATTTACGGATTTCCCCTTAACAATGATGTCACCACTTGTTGGTTGCAAAAGACCGACAAGCATGTTCATGAGTGTGGATTTTCCAGCACCATTTTCTCCAAGAAGTGCGTGGATTTCACCTTGTCTAACTTCTAAATCAATGTTATCATTTGCAACAAAGTCTCCGAATTGCTTCGTAATCTTCTGCATTTCAATGACATTTTTATTTGCCATATATGATCCCTTTCAGTTACTATTTTTTATACCAATAAAAATCGTTACACTCCAATTTTCATACTTTAAGTATATAAGATTTTACTACTTATTACAAATTCACTATTCTTATAAAATATAATGAGTTTTACTGAGATAAAAATTACCCTAATTTTGAAAAAAGCGACCTAAAAGGTCGCTTTTACCAAAATCGACTATTCTATTAGTCTGATAAACCGTCATCAACTTTAATATCCCCATCGATGATTTTTTGTTTAGCATCTTCAACAGCTTTTTTAATACTATCTGAAAGATTATCTGTCACAATATCTACACCACCATCAGAAAGACCATAAGTTGTTGTTTTATTTCCATTAAATGCTTCACCTTTAAGTTGTGCATTTGCGATATCTTTAACAACTGATCCCACTTCTTTGATTGTAGAAGTCAAGACAAAGTTAGAATCTTTATTATCAGAAGATGTGTAGTTTCCTTCATCAGTTTGGTCACGGTCAACACCAATAACCCAAACCTTATCACTACTATCTGCTGCCAGTTTTTCATTAATTTCTTTGGCCTCAGAGAATACTCCTGTACCTGAACCACCTGACGCATGGTAAATGACATCAACTTTGTCTGCATACATTGTTGCAGCAATAGTTTTCGCTTTTGCTGAATCAGCATATGATCCGACATATTCAACTTCAACTTGGATTGAACTGTCTACAGAAGCAACACCTTCTTTAAATCCAGTTTCAAAACGAGTGATAGTATCTGATTCCATACCTCCAACAAAACCAACTTTACCAGTTTTTGATTGCATAGCAGCAGCAACACCAGCAAGATAGGCACCTTCGTTGTCTGCAAACAAAACACTAGAAACGTTATCAAGATCAGCAACAACATCATCAATGATGACATAATTAGTATCAGTATTTTCTTTAGCAGCATCTTCAATTGCAGTATGTAGGTTGTAGCCAATACCAAAAACAAGATTATAACCATTTGAAACAGCTGAATCAAGGTTTGTTGCATAATCTGATTCACTATTTGATTGGAAATAAGTGTAATCAGTATCTTTAGTTAAATCATTCTCTTTACCCCATGCTTCAAGACCTTCCCAAGCTGATTGGTTGAATGATTTATCATCTACACCACCTGTGTCTGTAACGATAGCTACCTTAGTACTGCTGTCAGATGAAGATGAAGAATCTGACGAATTACGTTGACAGGCTGCAAGGCCAAGTACTGCAATCGCAGCAAGACCAAGTCCGACAATTTTTTTGTTCATGAAGACGAACCCTCCTAAAACTAATGAGCAACACAGTTGCTAGAGCTGAATCAGACCTATTGGCCCAATGACAATAAAATAAACAGATTAATTTAAATCTGTAAATGAATAAGGAAGCAACTCCTCGACCGTCATCACGACCGTCTTACCTATTTCCGATATCAAAGTAACTTTCGCTGAAGGTTCAAAAAATTCAGCCATTACCTGACGGCACGCACCACAAGGTGAAATAGGATACTTCGTTTTTCCATAAATAGCAATTTCAGAGAAATCTTTATATCCTTCTGATACAGCTTTAAAAATAGCTGTTCTCTCTCCACAGTTTGTTAATCCAAAACTGGCGTTCTCAATATTACATCCTGTATAGATATGACCATCTTTAGTTTTTAGCGCAGCACCAATTGGAAAATGTGAATAGGGAACATAAGCATATTTACTGGCTTCAATAGCTTTAGCTATTAACTCAGTATCCGCCATCAGCTACCTCTCTATTAACAATTGTAACGCCAGCTGATGTTCCAATACGTGTAGCACCAGCTTCAATAAATGCAAGTGCGTCTGTAAGTGATCTTGCTCCTCCAGCAGCTTTAACACCGGTATTTGGGCCAACAGTTTTACGCATTAAAGCAACATCAGCAACTGTTGCTCCTCCTGTAGAAAAACCTGTTGATGTTTTAACAAAATCAGCACCAGCTTCAACAGCTAATTGACAAGCTTTGATTTTTTCTTCATCAGACAGCAAGCAAGCTTCAATGATGACTTTAACTAGCAGCTTATCACCGCTTGCCTCAACAACACTTTTAATATCTTCTTTAACAAAATCAAACTGCCCAGATTTCAAAAGACCAATATTGATAACCATATCAATTTCATCAGCGCCATTTGCAATAGCATCTTTAGTTTCAAATGCCTTGACAGCACTTGTATTAGCCCCTAAAGGAAAACCAATAACTGTACAAACTTTCACGTCAGAGTTCTTCAAAGCTTTAGCAGAGTGAGAAACCCATGTTGGATTGACACAGACACTAGCAAAATCATACGCGATAGCTTCTGAGATAAGTTTATCAACCTGCTCTTGTGTGCTTTCGGGTTTTAACAATGTGTGATCGATATATTTATTTATTATCACTTACTAACTCCTCATTAAGAAATAATTTTTACAATTTCTTTAACTTCTTTTCTTATGTTACCTATTCTAACATTTTTTTTAAATTCTGTAATTAGTTTTTGTTCTAAAATTTCTTGAGAATAAATTTTTGCAACAAGATCACCTTTTTCAACCTTGTCGCCAACTTTTTTCTCGAAAACAATACCTGTCTCGTAATCAAGCATATCAGTCTTAACGGCACGCCCTGCTCCTATACGCATTGCAAATAAGCCAAATTCTAAGGCCGGCAGATCAGAGATATAGCCATTTTCGTCAGCACGTATTTCGGTAATTGTATTAGCCGTTGACGGGCGATAAAGATCTTCTAAATCTCCACCCTGAGCTGTAACCATTTCTTCAAATTTTTTCAAGGCCTTACCGCTAACTAAATGTTTGTGGATTTCTTTATCCGATTTATCCAGCCCAGCAAGGTGTAACATGATAGAAGCTAGTTCACAAATGAAATGCGTTATATCTTCGCGTCCGTGCCCTTGCATGATTTCTAAAGCTTCTAAAACTTCTAAGCGATTTCCGATTGCCTGACCGAGTGGTTGACTCATATCAGTTATGACAGCAATTGTCTTACGTCCAACTTCGTTTCCGAGTTTAACCATGGTTTGAGATAAAATTTCAGCATCTTCAATTGTTTTCATGAAGGCACCTTCACCAACGGTAACATCAAGCAATATGCTATCAGCACCAGCAGCGATTTTTTTACTCATGACTGAACTGGCAATTAGCGGGATAATATCTACTGTTGCAGTAACATCTCGAAGAGCATAAAGCATTTTATCTGCTTTAACTAAGTCATCTGATTGACCGATGACCGCAAGACCGATATCTTGAATCTGCTTAATGAAATCCTCCTGACTGCGTTCAATCTGGTACCCTTTAATAGATTCTAATTTATCAAGCGTGCCACCAGTATGCCCAAGACCACGCCCGCTCATTTTTGCGACTGGGACACCGAAACTTGCAACAAGTGGAGCGAGAATCAACGTTACCTTATCTCCTACTCCTCCAGTAGAATGCTTGTCTGTTTTTATACCTGATATAACAGAAAGATCAATTTGTTTTCCAGTAGCTACCATTGACATGGTTAAATCACGTGTTTCACGTAATGACATTCCTCTGAAATAGATTGCCATTGCGAATGCAGACATTTGATAATCAGGTACTTTGCCAGAGACATAGCCAGTAATCAACCAATTGATTTCTTGGGTAGTCAATTCAATACCATCACGTTTTTTTTGAATTAGATCAACTGCTCTCATTTTTTTCACTTCTTAGGACATAATATCCTTTATCTTTCTTTACTATTTCGACATTTCCAAAGGTACTAAACATCTTATCTTTAGCGCTAGGAGCCCCTTGTTTTTTTTGGATAACAATTGTAAAACTCCCACTCTCTTTTAAATGATTGATACTTTCTGAGATAATTGTATGAACAACCTGTTTTCCAGCACGGATTGGTGGATTGCTGATGATATGGTCAAAAAATCCACTAATATTTTCATAGATATTAGACTGGAAAATATTTGCTGAAACACCATTTACAGATGCATTCTGTTTAGCTAAATCTAGTGCTCTAGTGTTAATATCTACCATAGTTGGATTAACACCTTGTACTTTTCCTAAAGTAATACCTAAAGGACCATAGCCACACCCTACATCAAGTACAGTTGCCCCTTTTTCGAAATATAGAGTATCTAGAAGGACTTGGCTACCGTAATCTATCATTTTTTTTGAAAAAACGCCAGAATCTGTGAAAAATTTAAACCTTTCCCCCAATAGCATAACATCCAATTTATGTATATCATGAGTACTATCAGGAGTTTCTGCATAATACATTTTAGCCATCAACTATTCCTTTCTAAATATGCTACCATTTTACCATATTTTGAAACTGTTTTCAATTAAGCTATAAAATGTTATAATGATAATCTATATCACTTTAGGAGTACACAAAATTATGATAAATGAATTTATCAATTTTGACAAAATTTCTCGTGAGTCATGGGCGAAGTTTCATCGAAAGTCACAACCCCTACTAACTGAGAAAGAACTTGAGTCAATTAAGAGTTTGAATGACACCATTAGTATTCAAGATGTTATCGAAGTTTATCTTCCGCTGATTAGCTTGATTCAAATTTATAAGAAAGCACAAGAAAATCTTTCTTTTTCTAAGAGCCTTTTTTTAAAAAAAGATGCCAGTGATCATCCTTTTATTATTGGAGTTTCAGGTTCCGTTGCCGTTGGAAAATCTACGACCAGTCGTTTACTACAATTGTTACTGTCACGTACTTTTAAGGAAAGTAAAGTAGATATGGTTACGACTGATGGCTTTCTATATCCAAATGAATTTTTGATTCGAGAAAATATGCTTGACCGCAAAGGATTTCCTGAATCTTATGATATGGAACTTTTGCTTGATTTTTTAGATACAATAAAAAATGGGATAACTGCCAATATTCCAGTTTATTCACATGAAATCTATGATATCGTACCAGACGAAAAACAAGTGATTGAGGTCCCAGATTTTCTAATTCTAGAAGGTATCAATGTTTTTCAAAATCAACAGAATAATCGTCTCTATATGAACGATTATTTTGATTTTTCTATTTACATAGATGCTGAAAATGAAAATATAGAAAAATGGTATCTTGAACGCTTTCAAAGTCTTTTGAAATTAGCTAAAAGTAACCCATCAAACTACTATCATCGATTTTTATCAGTGACTAATGATGAAGCATTAAAGGTCGCAAGAAATACATGGCAGTCAGTCAACTTAGTTAACCTAGAAAACTATATCGAGCCAACTAGAAATCGTGCGGAACTGATTCTTCATAAAGCACGAAACCATAAAATAGATGAAATTTATCTCAAAAAGTGATTTGGACTTGCCAAAATAGGATTA
>CAZPYI010000048.1:0-15769 GCA_964590305.1 uncultured Streptococcus sp. | reverse complement strand
TAATCAATTTCAGCTTGTTTTCTCGACACTTGTTCACTAATTTTTAAAAATGGCATATAAATAATAACACCTAGAGCTATCAATATAATCTGTAAAATACTAGCACGAATATCGCCTGCAGTTGCAAGATAGCCACTAATGATAGGTGGAGTGACCCAAGGAATCATAACGACTGTCTTGCTTACCAATCCAGCAGCAGTGGCAAAGTAGGCAATAATTGTTTGTATTGCTGGTAAGGCAACAAATGGAATCATCATTGGAATATTGAAGACAATTGGTAATCCAAAAATAATAGGCTCATTGATTTCAAATATTCCCGGTGCTGTTGCTAATTTTACGACTTCACGATATGGTTTGAATTTTGTAAAGATATACACTGCAATTATCAGAGAAATTGTTGCACCAGTACCACCCATTTGTGCAAAACTAGTTTGAAATGGACCAGTTAAAATATGAGGAATGTCTTTTCCTGCTGCAAAAGCTGCCATATTTTCATTAATATTTTGTTGCATAAAAGGCTCTGTAAACGAACCATTAATAACACTTTGGTGGATACCAAATGTGAAAAACAGATTCCCCAAACTATATAAGAATAAGTAACCAATCAAACTTGTACTAATACCACGCAATGGCTCTTGAATAATCAATACAATTAATGAAACTAAGTCTTGTCCAACTGTTATATTTAAAACTAATGACACCAAGGAGAAAAATGAGATACTGATAATTGCTGGTATCAAAACGTTAAATGAATTTGCGACAGCTGGAGGAACACCATCACCTAAGCTTATCTTCAAATGTTTGTTTTTCGCAAGAAAAATGAATAATTCTGTTTCAAGCAACCCAATAACTATACCACCAAACATTGCTGAAGTTCCTAATTTTGAGAAGGAAAGAATACCTGATACTGTGGATTCTATGTCACCTGTCACATCTGTTACTGCCATTGACAATGGCATCATAACTACAAGAGTGGCCAACGCCATAATACTTGCAGAAAACGGATTATCAAAATTTTTATTCTTAGATAAGAAATAAGCAATTGCTGGGCAAAGTAACATCCCAGATACATTTAATGTTCCGTTGTTTATTGCGGTTCCAAATTGCTGTGCTGTTATAAGCGCATCACTGCCTTCTCCAAAGATAAAAGGGAAAACTACATTATTTATCAAAACGGATAAACCAGCCAAAATAAATAAAGGCATTAATGTAGCAAACGCATCACGAACTGATCGTAGATGAACTTGGTTCCCAATTTTTGTTGCAAACATAACAAATTTGTCAAAACTACTTGTTTTATTATCTTCCATTTTTCCCCTCTTTCAATCTGTCAAATCTTCTCCATTTGAATTAATGACTTTTTGTAACCATTGATAGCTCTTCTTTGTGACACGTTTTAAATCTTTCAAATCATGATTTTCACGATTGACATAAACAACACCATAGCGCTTGCGCATATCACCCTGAGAACTTAATATGTCAATTAAACCCCAACCTAGATAACCAAGAATTTCAATACCATCTATTTCAGCAGCATCTTTTAATGATTGAATATGATCACGATGATATTGGATACGGTAGTCATCTTGAATGGTAGTTAACCCATCCCAAGTTTCGATAACCCCAATTCCATTTTCAATTGGAAAAACCGGAATGTGATAGCGATTATAAATTTTATTCAAAATATCACGGAATCCAAGAGGATCAATTTGCCAATTCCACTCAGTCGTCTCGATATATGGATTATCTTTCTTTCCATACATCAAATAGTAATTTGGTGCAGTTCCTTCGGGAATCTTCGTATGATCTACAGTTGTTGAAGCATAGTAACTAAATGAAATATAATCACTTTTTACTTTTTTTATTTCTTCCAGTTCATCATCAGTCATTACGACATCTAGATTATTATTTTTTATAAATGTGAGATATTGTGGTGTATAGTGGCTATTAACAAAAACTTCAAGTAATTGATGGTTAATAAATTCATCGTATTCACGAGCAAGTTGAACGTCTTTTGGATGGCAGGTTGCTGGATAAACTTCTCCGTAGGCAAGCATTCCACTAATTTGACAATCCGTTCTTTCATGTATATAATTTGTTATGTAAGCATGAGAAACCATGACATTGTGCTGAATTTGGTACAACTCAGTTAATGTTTTTTCCCCAGTTAAATAGCCAGAAATTTTGAAAGATTCTGGGATCGCATACAAATTTTGCTCATTAAATGTCAACCAATGCTTTACTTTATGACCAAAACGTTTCACCATTTCGATGCCGTAGCGTTTAAAAGCAGCAACAACTTCCTTACTAACAAATCCATTATATCGTTCGGCTAAACTCAAAGGCATGTCAAAATGATAAAGACAAATCATCGGCTCGATTTTTCGTTCAATGAGTTCATCAATGAATTTATCATAAAATGCAATACCTTCCTCATTCCAGTCACCATCTCCATCTGGACAAACACGACTCCAAGAAATTTGGAAGCGATACATATTCATCCCTAAATCTTGCATATAATCAAAATCTTCTAGATATCTATAGTAGCTATCTGTAGCAACTTTCCAATCTGATGCCAATTCAGATGCTTTGCGAATATCATAGACGGATTTTCCTTTTCCGCCTTCATTCCAAGCGCCTTCCGTCTGCATACTAGAAACAGAATTTCCCCAATAAAAATTACTATTCAACATAATGACCTCACCTTTACTATTTGTTTGGCTAGCTAACTATTAATAGTATAACTCTTATATTATCGGTTTAAGTAAGCGTTTTCTTCAATCGTTTTCTTTTTCTCTGTTTTTTTTCAATTTTTGAAAAAAGGATTGTTTTGTGAAATTATTTAGCTTAAAAAAGGAGATGTAATGAACCTAGTGAACATTTTACAACATAAAATTCAACAGTCATCGGATGAAAATGACATTGATATTAGGATCGCTCGATATATTTTAGAGAATTTTGATAACCAAAAATTTACTGTTCAGCAAATGGCAGCGGATAACTTTACTAGTAATGCTACAATTAGTCGCTTTTTTAAGGAAATCGGTTATGACTCTTTTCATGATTTTCAAATAGCCCACAAAAATTTTTCTATTGACCGACAAGAAGTACTAGCTGATTTTCAAGCTGATAGTCCCCGAAGTTTATCAATGGAAAATACATTTATTCAAACCAACTTTGATGTGATTCTAGATGATTTGCAACAGTTTGAAAATGAAATTAAAATATCAGAAATTGACTTTCTTTGTAACCTAATTTATTCTAAAAAAGCAATCTATTTATATGCCACAGGCATTCCTGGAAGTATTGCTGAAATATTACAATATAATTTTTTAGCAGTTGGAAAGTTCACGGAATATTTTCCTGTTATTAATGATCAAATTGAAAATGCTAGTAAATTAGAAAAAGATGATTTGGCAATCTTCTTATCTCTAGAAGGATCACATGTAATGACTAAAAAATTGACTTTCGCTGTGACAACTTCTCCTGCAACTTCAATATTAATTACACAAAACCCGAGTATGAAATTCTCAGAAAACTTCAACCATGTTATTGCACTTGGTTCTCATTCAAAAGCTCAAAGTGGTAAGTATAAATTGTTATTCTTTATTGAATCACTCATTCACCGCTATTTGGTTAAATTTGCCAATTAAACAGTAAATTAAGAACATTCTCTTGATAGGAATCGATCACATAAATCACTCTAAATTTTAAATACGCATAAAAAGACATCACTATTTTGAATTGGTGATGTCTTTTTTTTGATCAAATGATTTATAGGATGAACTTTTATTGACTTCAAAGCCACTTGTTATATTTATTGAAAAAGCAACCACTGTGTCAGCATTGTTATCATTGGAATTGACACTAGTGATAAGATTGTGGACAGTAGTACAATTTTCACACCGACAGTTTCTTTCATTCCAAAAGCACTTGGAAGTAATAAAACAGAACTAGCAGTCGGACAGGCGCAACAAATAATCATAACTGCATAAATAACCTTAAATGAAGCAATACCTAACACAGCATTTACTATCAACATAAGAAGTAAGAAAATTATTGGAATAACTAAGACCTTCAGAATCGAAGTCTGCCAGATTCTTCTATCACCAATGACACTTTTAATAGGGACTTTAGCCAGATAAATACCAATGACAATCATAGCAATTGGTGTATTTGTGGCCGCTAGATAGCCAAATGTTGTATTCAGAATATTAGGGATTGAAATCCCAAAAATGAATAGAAAGCAGCCAACCAAAACTGGGATACAACCCGGATTTAGGATGGCTTTTTTAAAAGAAACTTTTTGATGTGGTTTCAATAACCAGACACCATGCGACCAGAGAAATATGTTAAACACTGCAACAAATACAGATCCATAAAAGACACCAAGGTCGCCATACAATACATCTAAGATTGGAAAAGCCATAAAACCGCAATTAGAGTAAATACTTCCCATTCTTAAAATAGCGGTCTCTTCAATACTCTTCCCATGAAGAAGTTGGCTACATTTAATTGCTAATAAATGAAAAAGAAAAGCCAAAAGGACAGAAAGACCAAGTCCAATCAGCAAATCTGTTGAGACTGGTCTTATAAAAGAGCGAATAATCAGTGCGGGAACAATTAAATATAAAAGTACCGTGCTTAATTCAGAGGCCCCTTTTGGGGAAAGCATGCCTCGTCTTGTTAGAAATGCTCCTGCAAGGATAAGTAGGAACATGATGGCAACTTGTTGAAAAACAAGGCTTGCTGCTGTCATTCCAAGGTCTCCAAAATGCTATCAACGATAGCTATAGCCTCATCAATTTCTGATTTTTTAACTGTAGTTGGTGCAATGAAACGCAAAACATTTTTATGAGTGCCACAAGACAATAAAATTAAATGTTTTGCTAAGGCACCCTGAATGATTTTTTGTACATAGTCAGCTGCAGGAACTTTATCCGCATGAACAAGCTCAATAGCAAGCATTAAACCAACACCACGCACATCACCAATGACGGCATATTTTTCTTGTAACTTCAACAATTCTTCTTTGAAATAGGCTCCCATTTCTTTGGCATTGTCGATAGCTCCGTTCTCAAGAACTTCTAGTGTTGCAAGTGCGGCGGCACAAGCGACTGGATTCCCACCAAAAGTACCTCCATGAGCACCAGGCTCCCATTGCGCCATAATTTCTTTTTTTGCAAGAATAGCACTTAATGGGAAGCCATTAGCAATTCCTTTGGCAACTGTTCGAATATCAGGCTCAATTCCGAAATATTGAGAAGCAAACATGTGTCCGGTTCGTCCAAATCCAGTTTGAACTTCATCAAAAATCAATAGAATACCATATGTATCACATATTTGACGAATATATTGCAAGAAATCTTTAGGAGGTACAATGTAACCACCTTCACCTTGAATAGGCTCAATGATCATGGCAGCAATGGAATACGGGTCAATAACATTATCAAACAAGTCAGTAAATTGATTAAAGTAGGCTTTAGGCGTTTGTCCTTCTTCCATTAGATAGGGTGTTCGATATAAGTAAGGAAATTCAGCAAAATAGATACTTGGTAGCATTCCCTCGTAATGTTTACGGTATTTGGCACTGGATGCCGTGATTGACATAGCTCCAATAGTCCTGCCATGAAAGCTACCTTTGAATGAGATAATGGCAGGTCGATTAGTCACGTATTTGGCCAACTTCATGGCACCATCATTAGCTTCAGCACCACTATTACTGAAATAGACCATTGATTCTGGTCCATTGATAGCAGCCAATTTTTCAGCAAGTCTGACATAGCTTTCATAGTAGACGACATTGTGCCCACCATGAACTAATTCACCCATTTGTTTTTGTGCTGCAGCGACTACTTTGGGATGATTATGACCGAGATTATTAACAGCAACACCACTAGCAAAGTCTAGGAATTTTTCCCCAGTTTCTGAATACACATAAGAACCCTCACCTTTTACAATACCAAGCGTGGTTGCTCTTTTTGTCACTGGAGGCATCACTTTCAAACTTCTCTCATACATACTTTCCATTACTAAACTCCTTTTTGATTTTATTTTAAACGTGAACTTATTAATTATTTTACAAATCGCCACATGCGTTCGACGATGCTTGCATCTACATGTCCCGCTGTATTTTCCATACTTCTTGCTTGTCGCATGGATTGTGAGGTGTACAATGTAATCTGCTCGTCATCTAAGTGAGGAGGTCTTCCCACTAATTTTTCAATATCACTTAAGAAAACGGAAGGATCATCATAACCTAAAGTTTTTAATGCCTGCTCATTTTTTTGAGGAATATAATCTTGAATGTAATCCAAATATGCCCCTAATAAAAAGGCATTAGCTTGACCATGTGGAATATCATGATAATAGGTATAACAATAACCCATGCCATGGACTGAAGTAACACCAGTATGCGTAATGACAATTCCACCTAGAAAAGAAACATACATCAATTTTTCACGAATCTCATCAATCATCTGATTTTCAATCAAACTTGGCAAACATTCCCCGAAAACTCGAATAGCTTCCAAAGCAAGAGCATCGCTTAACACCGTTGCACGGTTTGATAAAAAGCCTTCAAAGACATGTGTAAAAGCATCTATGGCTGTGTTTATCGTGTTCTTTTTTGAAAGTCCTTGTGTAAGACGATAGTCTAAAAGTGCCAACTTAGGAAATGTTTCTTGATTTCCAAAACTAACCTTAGTTCCCAAATCGTTTCGAACCAAGACACTATAAGGAGTGACTTCACTCCCCGTTCCAGAAGTTGTTGGGATAGCAATAATCGGCAATACCTCAGTAAATTCATTTAGAAACAAATCTAAAGGATTAATGTCTGATGCTGAAAGGACAGCAATGGCTTTTGCAGCATCTAAAGGCGAGCCTCCACCAATACCAATAATAAAATCTACACCATTTTCTTTGGCAATCTCAGAAGCTCTGACAACAGTTTCGAGTGATGGATTATTTTCTATCTCATCAAAAATGAGCCATTCAATTCCCAAGGGAGTCAAAACTGAAACAACTTCATCATAGGCACCAGATTGAATAGCGGAATGTCGTCCAGTAACTAACATGGCTTTCTTGCCAAAAGTAGCAAATAATTCGCTATTTTCTTTGATTACGTATTTCCCAGCTACTATCTTCGTAGGCATATTAAAGTGATAATTCATTGCATCTTCTCAACCTTCTTTTGAAATTTCTTGACTAACTTTACGAATGAACTTAGGTAACTTGCTATAAGAATAAGGCTTATAAATCCTTTCCTTCCAAGTATGGGCACCTATTCCATATACTCCAATATCAACTGCAGGAATATTCAACTGGCGAATAGATTCAATTGGCAAAGGATAGATAGTCTCCATTCCAGGAAAGTTAACAACAAGCGATTCTAAATCTTCAGGTGTTTCATTCATAGAAAGGTAGCTACTATCTGACAAATAAGGGAAAAATTTCCGAAGTTTAAAAATCTCTCCGGTTTCAGCAGAAAAGTCTGCTAAAGCCGCCTTAATTCCTATATTAACCTGAGATTGCTGGTCAATATAATTATGTGGGCAAAATGGTGGTGCAAAAAATAGGATAACCTTAGGAGCATCTTCGCCACAAACCATTTCTAGATAATCGATTAATTCAAATCCGGCTTCACGACGATCTATTCCAACGTGTTCTTCAAAAAATGTTTCAATCAATTTTTGAGGATAATAGCCTTTTTCACTTAGATAAGCCAAATAGGCCTCAAAAGTGAACACAGCAAGGTCATGAGATATTTTATTCTCAGGGATTCCTATTTTCTTTCGATAGGATTCGTACCGTAAATCCAGCTGACGCGTCACTTCTTTGCAAGCTTCCTCGCTAGCCTGGAGTAGCTGATTCATAATCCATTTAGCAGACTTTTCATATAAAAAGGTGTTAAAATACATTCTTGCCGTTTTCGCTGTTTGTACATTGTAAAAATCTTTTTGATCCCGTTGCATCAGGCAAGAGGATGGCAAGATTTCTTCATTATCAAGTTCTTCACAGAGGTTTATATTGGTATTGATTTTCAAATTAATCGCACTTGATAGCAAAGTTGGGTCAATGCCAGCCAAAGTATTTCCAACATGAATTTCTCGACCCTTGATATAAAAGCAGGATAAAAGTTTTCCAGCTGCACCAGTATAAATGTAACGGTTGCTATCCCCTTCGTATAATGGGCTCACAAAATCTGTATTGATAGCAGCTACATAAGTGAGGTCACGTTCTTCTTTCAATTTCACCAATTCTGGAATCGATTCGATGACACCTGTGTGGTCATTTTCCTCCACACAATTGACCATTAGTAATATATTTGCAGGGAGTTCGCTAAAATGCTCAGTATAATATAAAAGGTTCATCAAGTTGACAGCAATACCGCTTTTCATATCTAGCATGCCACGTCCAAATGCCCAATCACCAGAAAGGGCATCTTTTTGTACGTCGATATCTTCTTCATAAGATTTAAAAAATGTCAGTAAGTCATCCGGTGAAAAAGCTAAATCCTTTTGTTGCCCATAATCTTCTACACCTACAGTATCCATGTGAGAATGATAGATGACTGTTTTCTGACACTCTCTTTTAGGCAAAAAGGCAAAAACATTTTTTCTACCAAATTTGTCATTGCTTAGTGAATTTGTCCATACAAGAGAAGGATTCTCTTGAAAATATGGGAAGCTGCGAAGAATCTCTTCAACTTTTTCAGCAATTGCAAACTCTCCTTTAGTTGAGTTGACACTAGCGATTTCGACTAATCGCTTGGCAACATATTCGATTTGCTCTGCTTGTGATAACTGATAAATTTCATTGTACATAATTTTTTGCTCCTTTTATTTTTAGTTTCAATGTATTAAATTGTGATAGAATTGTCTATAAAAGTGATATGATCTGTGATTGTCAAATCGATTAATAATAATATACTGATTTAACAAGTCTCCATAAGGACTCTCTGTGATGTATCTAATCAGAGGTAAGTCAGATAGCAATCGTTCTTTAGAATAGTCTTCTACATATCTTTTAGAAACAACAAGAACTATAGGATCCTCTCCAATTATTATGTTTTCACTATAGCCACTGATAATTCCAATATCAAACTCGTTCTCTTCAATATCTTTTTCCACAATTTCAGAGTTACACGCAGTAATCCGAATATCTACTTGTGGGTGTCTCTCGTAAAATCGCGCAATAATAGGTTGTAAACCGCTTGTACAGTAAGTTTCATAAGCTGCTATATTCAATTGTCCATGTGGATTGTGCAATAATATCATTTCATTTTCAAGTTCATCAACTAAAGTGAGGATTTTTTCAGCATATTCTTTCACTTTTTCTCCCGCAGGTGTCAGAAATGTATTTTTCCCCACTCTAAAAAATAGTTGAAACCCCAGTTCGTTTTCTAGAATATGAATTTGAGAAGTGATTTTTGGCTGAGAAAAGTTCAGATACTCAGCAGTTCTGCTAAAATTCAAAAATGTAGAAGCATAATAAAAAGTTTTGAGATTTCGAAGCTCCATTTATTTTCCTCCTCTATAAGTTAGAATTGAAGAATTCCCTAGCTAGTCAAACACTTGTAAGTCATGTGGTGTGACTCAAATTCTTTTTTTGACAATTAGAAATTGATGTACCCATTATATTTATTTACGTTATCAAGAATTACCAAGCATTTTTTATCTAATCAGTGCAAAAAACTTGCGATATTTAGTGGGAGCTCTCATTTCCGAAACTATTTTTTGATAATTCTTTATTTTCAAAATATTTAACCAAAAAATATAGCTGATAAACTATTATTTTCTCAGATCAGCACTCTTCTTTTACAAAGTGTAAAATAGAACCTTGATCTGTGATTATGTTACTATCTATGATATAAATACTGACAGTAAATTGATGATCACCGTCATTCCAAATCTCAATTTCAACTCCAAAGTCTGTTAAAGATTGTGAAAAGACATTATTCTTCACTTAAAATTGGAAGTGGCACAGTATAGCCAAAGTCTCGAAAGCTTTTTTTATCACCAAATAAGTCCTAATCTATGAATCAAGGTTTTAGCTAATTTTCCACCAACGGTCTATGCCTCAAACTGTCTTTTCACTAAACTACCCCTTAATTTATATGTCATAAATTATAACATGAATTTCGAAATTGTCCAATTACTTATGATAATATCACCTATAAGTAAAATAAATAGTCTTTTTTTATTACAAATGGTCGTTGTTTGTGAAAAAGCGATTGAGTTTATCTAATATTTTAATAAGTCAATTGCGACATGTAGTATTACCCAACACCTAATTACCTATTTAAAATAGCAGTAAAAAGAAGCCATCAAAATTTGTGATGACTAAAAGTGATTTATTTTTTTAATTTTTATTATCAAATAAATTTACCTAATAGACTCAATAGATAAAATGAATAACAAATCTATTACTACATTTGAATGTAAACATATTGCGCAATTTTTAAAAGTAAGAAACCTAAATACTGGTCTCCAATTTATCTGCCTCGGTTACTTCTCGTAGCACTCTACAAGGATTTCCCACCGCTACAACATTTGCAGGGATATCCTTTGTTACAACTGCACCTGCCCCAATGACAGCACTATCGCCAATAGTAACACCTGGACATACAGTCACATTGGCACCTAGCCAAACATCATCTCCAATTGTAATTGGCTTGTTATTAAATACTCCAGCAATTCTCTCTTTTGGATCAAGAGAATGGTTCGTACAAGTAATGATGGAACCTGGACCGATAAGTGTTCTATTTCCTATAGTAATGCTCGCTGAATCAAGCAAGATACAATTGAAATTTAGAATTGCCATCCCTTTGAAATGAATATTCTTTCCAAAAGCACATTGAAAACCTGATTCAATGAAAATGTAATCACTATTGCCATCAACAAGTTGACCAATAATTCTAGATCTCTCTGTATCATCAGGACTCAGGCTATTGTATGTGTAACACAACTTTTTTACTTTTGCTGAATAGGCAAGGACTTCCTTATCTTTACTATCGTATTTCTCACCATTGAACTATTAAAAATTCTGAAAATAGTGCTGTTCGATTTTGAATTGAACAGCTATTATATTCGAACAGCAACTGACCATATGCCTTCTTTAATGTCAACATCTGCTTCCTGAAGACTGTCCAAAAAGTGAGTGAAAAATGCTTCTTTGAACTCAGACAAATCAACATCCGAATGACAGATCCACACCTTACCACTTTTCTTATACCATTTTCCATTGTCAAATTTCTCTTTATTATTTGATCCTGGATGATAAATTATGCATGTCTTCTCTTAACCTTACTTAACATCTAATGCACATTAATGCCAGTTACTTAAATCATGATATTTTCACTAGTTACTTTTCCCATAAGTCATTAAGACACAACTCAAAGCAACTATCTCATCACCAGTTTAAAAGTAGCAACTTCCAAAGACCATTCTGTATTCGCATAATCTTTACTATCGCTATTTTGCTCTTTATAATTATTTTTTCATATATAATTTCGGCACTATTAATAACTAAAAAGCCTTCAATCTAAAGAAGGCTGACTTGGAAATCTTAGTAATTGTAAATTTTGACATTATCAGAAGATGTTAAAAAACAAGTAACTGGACTCTAATTCAAAATTTTTATCTCCCAAGTTGCAACCTCAAGGGATTTAATACTATTTTGTAGCTGTAAAGAAGAATCTTGGAAAGCGGAAAATAATCTCTCCATTTGATTGTCTAGGGTAGGCTTTGGTAATCTCCTCGTAGACTTCCTGCTCAAAATTGATGGCATCTTCATTGGTAAGCATAGACAGATATGGACGTAATCCCGTTCCTTTATACCATTCCATAATACTTTCATGAGATGGCATTCTATGTTGGTAGATGGTTTCCCATGTTGAAAAGTCAGAAGATAGTTCAGATAACTTATCAAAATATTGGCTTTGAGTAAGATTATGAAAAATTCTTGGACTAGAGAATTTATTTGACCATTTTTGGCTTGAGACTAATTCTTCAATGATGATATGAATAGGCTCTTTATAATTCATTGGTGTCTGTACTGCCAAGATGCCACCATCATTCAAGACTCCCATCATATTTTCAAGCAGTAAATTATGATTCGGAATCCACTGAATACAAGCATTCGAAAAGACAATGTCATATTTTTTATTCAACTTTTTAAAATCTTTATTTGCATCAAAAGCAGAAAATTAAGCTCTGAATATCTGTCTTTTGCACTAGTTATCATCTCTTGAGAACTATCAGCACCAGTAATATTCGCTGTCATGAATTTCTCATGTAAAACGTTTGTGCTATTACCCGGACCACAACCAATATCTATGACATTTTGTGGATTGGTAATATGAATTTTATTAACTAAATCAATGGAAGGCTGTGTCCGTTCTTTAATAAACTTTTCGTATTGTGCTGAATTCCAACTGAACAATTTTCTGACCCTCACCTTATTCTATATGATAAAAATTATTATAGCATTATTTGAAATAAAGTCTAAAAAATTACTTAGCTAGCTGATAGAATGATTCCGAATAAATCTTAATCCTATAAAGTACAAAAATAAAAATCTATTAAAATAAACTCAATGTGCTTAAGGAAAAAGCATCACTTTCACCTAATAAGTCTCTTTACTCTTATTCTATATTTCAACCTCTCTTAAGGTTAAATTCATTGCTCTCCCCCCAACCTTGACTTCAAAGATTTCATTTTCCTTTATAGACAAAGATACGTGAATTTCAGAAGGTTTTTCCATAGAGTAACCTTGTTCAAAAATCATATGTGAAGCTTGCTTCTGACTAATCTTATCATAATGGTACAAATAACAAGCAAGTGCACCACTTGATGTTCCTGTAGCAGATTCCTCAGGAATCCCATACAAAGGAGCAAAGTTTCTGCAATAAGCATCACCACCAAGTAATGAATTCAAAGAAAAAACGTGATAGCCAACTGCCTTGTATTTCTGGCTGACTTCTTTTATTTTTTCCATATCTGGAGTAATTTCATCTAGAATCTCAATGCTTTTCACTGGAACCAATATGTCCCTAAGTCCTGTTGATACAACTTGAACCAATAAGTCTTCAGAGATTTGAGAAGTACTAATATTCAAAGAATCTGCTATCTCCTTTTTATCTATGATGTCTGAAAAAACAGGAGTCGACTGGCTCATCATAACAAAACTATTGTTTCCAATTTCAATACCAAGAACTCCTGCTCTGGTTTCTTGTTCATACTTACCATCTTTTAATAAATTCAGTTTTGACATTGCATAGAAGGTGGCAATAGTAGCATGACCACATAAATCCACTTCTTCATTTGGAGTAAAGAATCTCACCTTAAAATCTGCCACGGTTGATTGTAATACAAAAGCAGTTTCACTAAATCCAAGAGAAGCAGCAATTTTTTTCATTTCTTCCTCAGATAACGAATCCGCATTCAGAACGACACCCGCTGGGTTTCCACCTTCTCTTGTTTTTGCAAAAGAATTTAGTGTGTATACGTCTATTTTCATATTTCTCCAGGCTCCAATCCTTTATTAAATTAAGAAAGAAAGGCAAAGTAATAATATTATGACTCCATACGATGCAGTCCACATACTACTTCAATGTGTTTTGAGATGAGTGGATAGCTGTCAAAGGAAAATTTTCATTTTACTTTTCTGCTAAATTATCTTTGAGGGAACATATCCACTGAGGGCTTTTGTATGAGGGAACATATCAATCAAGATATGGATTCATCACATAGCCTGCTGGATATACCTCGATACAGTCCTCAAGTGGTGGAAAGTGTGAAAGTACATTATCTACAAAACTATAAAGATGCTTAATATCATCTAAAAATTCCAGTGTAGTTCCAATATCTCTATATCTAAACGAATGAATTGCATTCCTTTTATGCTGTACAGAATCAACCCAAACATACTCCTGAGAATTTTTATCATCCCATAGCTTTCCACAACTAAAATCTTTAAGATCATTGAACGAGGCTTTTTCTGGTTCTATCATTTTGCCTTTATTATTTGTAATGGGGTTCTTGCAATAATCATCATAATAAACACAGTAAAAGAATTTCAGCCATGATTCAACGACTGCACCTAGATTTGCACGAGCAAGAATCAGCTCACCTGTAGTCATTGCGAGACCTTTATCAATCCAAATTTTCAATGTTTTTGTTAATTCACTTTGCCATTCGAGCATAGCATCGTCCAACTTATCTGCTGCCGAATCTGGTGCAATCCCACGAGCTTCTTTCCATATGAGAGCCGCATTATTTGTAAGTATAACGAGTACTTCATATTGTTTTCTTTTAGCCATTAGTTTTCCTCGATAAGCATTTCTTTGTTTTCATCAAAACGCCCTATTGCGTCCAATGCTTTAATTCCATCTGGTGTCATGGTACCATCATCATTATCCGCACTTGTCTCCACGCAAAAATGTGCCACTCCACATCCTTTTCGGAACAGCCACATTATATTCCACTTTCTCTTACTTCTTTCTTCCTGAGTAATAACTGCATAAAACTCCTCTCCATCCATCGAAGATAGAGAAATCGCTGTAGCAACAGGAACTTTTGAATTAGCCATCTTATATCCTCCAATCTATTAACTCCATGTTTTTGTTTTTAATAGCTCTGCAATATCCTTAGTTTCAGGTAGATGTTCCGTCTCCAGGATTTGTGTTAAATCAAATACCCTCGTTCCCATAGGAGGCCTCGGTGTGATTTTCTTGAAATCAGTCTCATAGAATTTTTCAACAAAGAAGTATCTGTGCTTACTACTTTTTATATCATATCCATGTTGAACACCATCAATAATTGCATCTGCAATTTTCTGTTTTCTTTCGTCGGTCAATTCGCCAAACTCTACTTCATATTGCATACCATTATCAGTATCTACAGCCGTGATACGAGCACTAATCTTGCCAACCGCACGTACGCTTTTATTTTTATACAAGCTCAAATAATCGTGTGCGCGAAAACCACGCTCAGCATTATCATAGTAAATATCCTGACTTACATTAAAATCTAGTGTTTTTCCTGCCAATTGCATCCTCATAAATTTCCATGAATCTGAAACAGCAATGAGGCCATCGTTATAGCAGTAATTCAGATAATCATCCAAAACCTCCTGCATTTCGTAATCCCTATCATCAATTACTTCCTGTATTGCATTTACTATACCTTCAAATGTTGTATTGATATGAATTACTGGTTTACTTTGTGCAGAGTTATATTCCTTTAATTGTTGTTCAAAAATCTTCTTTTTATCTTCTGCCATTAACTCAGGGGCTAGAGTAATCATTACCTTATACTTCTCATCACCAAAGGAATTCAAATGTCTCATAAGTTGTTCAGAATAAAACCAGTCAGACATTTTTGTTTCAACAACAATCTTAAAGCTTTCCTGTGTTATGGTCGCATCAGGAATACTATCAACACTCTTCTCTTGTAAGTTAAATACGATTTCTGGCTCAAAGGAATCAGAGAAAAATTCCGACTTTAAAAAGCGAAAAAACTTATCAGAGGAATATTGATATAGGCGAGATAACAACAACATTGTATTTGCTGTAGCAACATTTTCTTTCGCATGGTATCTCTGAAAATAGTGAATTTTCATTTCTGCTTGTCTCCTCTCTTTTTCTTTCCATAATTTTTTGGAAAGTAATCCTTCCCAAGTAGCCAAACATACTGATCAATTTGCTTTAGGTTATATTTATCTAAGCCATAGAAGACACGGAAATCTATCAGTATACCTTTGAATT
>CAZPYI010000047.1:0-15785 GCA_964590305.1 uncultured Streptococcus sp. | reverse complement strand
GACTGGAGTTCAGACGTGTGTAAATAAAATACACAATCAGAAATTTCTATGCCTTATTAAGTGGTATAAGTTATTGCTTCATCAATTAGTAAGACTCTATAAGTTGAATATCAAAAACCAGTCACTTTTGAAAGGACTGGTTTTTGATATTCTCAATTTTTTAAATTATTTCATTTTGTGATGAATCAAATTCAATAAAATTTCAACAAAAATTATTGGAACTGATTGCGTATCAACAATAGATTGCTTACTAAAGAGATTTCCTGGCAAGGTAATTGTTTGTGGAAAGTATTTTGATGCTGGTGCATTTTCATTGAGAGTAATCAAGAAAGAATTTTTTGGCATATTATTTTGAATAGCTGAGAGAGAGTTTCTATAATTAGCATCATCACCAGTAACTGAAAACATGATTAACGTGTCTTCTTCTCCGATGATGTTTGTAAGATGGGCACCACTATTTAAATCCCCAGCGAAATGACTTGAAATTCCTAAATCTTGCAAACCCATGTACAAAAATCTTGCTGGTAAAGAAGATAATTGGACTCCAAAAATATGCAGTCTCTTATAAGATAGAATAATGTCAATCAATTGATTAACATTACTTCTATCAATATTTTTAAAACGATTGATTATACTACTGTAATTGTCAGTCATATCATCAAAAGTATCAACGGATTCTTTTTTATGATGGTGGTGCAAATAGTCAACTGCAGCGTATCTAAAATCTTTGAACCCTTTGTATCCCAATGTTTGGCAGAATCTCAAAACAGCCGAGGTTGAAGTCTGCGACAATTGTGCGATTTTAGTGATTGTGAAGGTCTCTAAATCTTCCAAATTGCCAATAACATAATGGTAAACTTTCGTTTCACTTTTGGAATAGTCTCCCTTATGTTGCATCAAATTTTCAATAAAATCCATAATTACTAACTCCTTGATATCATTTTATAAAGAATTGGCAAAAATGTCAAAAAATAAGAAAAAAAGTTCCAGATAAACATTGACAGAGTTTATAAAAAGAATTAATATATAAATGTAAAAAGTAACAAAAAAAAATGACAAAATTATCAAAAAAGGAGTTTTGCTATGGATTACAAAAAACTTTCACAAGATATCATTACTAATGTCGGTGGTGTTGATAATGTATCTATCTTGTCACATTGTATGACACGCCTGCGCTTTAATTTAAAGGATGTTTCAAAAGCTAACAAAGAGGCTTTGGAAAATTTAGAAGGTGTTATTGGAGTTGTCTATGCAGGAGGTCAGTATATGGTCATTCTTGGACAACATTTAATTCAGACTTATGATGAAATTATGAAAGAATACCATATCAGGTCAGGAGGCAGTATTGATGAAAATTTGGATGGAGATTTGAGTTCTAAAGAGCCCTTGACATGGCGTAATGCTGGTGGCAAAATAATTGGATTCATATCAAGTTCTGTGACACCACTGATTCCTGGTTTGATTGCGGGTGGTATGTTAAAAGTTGCATTAATCTTAATTGTAACTTTTATAGATGCTGGTTTTGCAACATCATCGACTTATCTTTTATTATCAGCTATAGCAGATGCTCCTTTTTATTTTATGCCAATCTTTGTGGCTTATGGGGCTGCAAGCAAACTTGGCGGGACACCAATTTATGCAATGGCGTCTGCGGCAGCCCTATTACATGGGAATTTCACAACACTTGTAGCAGCAGGTGATCCAATTAGTTTGTTTAATATCAATGTTCGCTTACTTAGTTATGGAACCTCACTCTTGCCAGCTCTTTTAATTGCTATTGTAGCCTATTATGCTGAAAAATATTTGAATAGACTTATTCCTAATATCTTTAAGGCGATATTTGTTGGTATGGGGACTATTTTCATTGCAGGTAGTTTAGGTTTTCTAATTCTTGGTCCTTTAGGCAATATGGTAGGTCAAGGAATAGCTACAGTATTTATGTTTTTAGATAGTACGGTAGGACCTCTGGCAGTTGGTCTTCTAGTTGCAGCCCTTCCTTGGATGGTAATGGCAGGGATGCACACAGCTCTAGCACCATTTATGCCGCAACTTTTAGTGAATCCAGGTTACGATGCAATGCTTCGTCCGGCTTTCCTATTACATAATATGGCTGAAGGTGGTGCAGTTCTTGGTGTTGTTGCACGAACAAAAGATAAAGTTAAACGTAGTGAATATATTTCTATTGCAGTCGGCTGTATTGTTGCTGGAGTTACAGAACCAGCTATCTACGGAGTTAACTTGAAATATAAAAAGCCAATGTACGGTGTTATGGCAGGTGGTTTCATTGGTGGTGTTATTGCGAGTCTTTTGGGAGCGCGTGCTTTTGAAATGGGTTACTCGAATATACTTGCTCTCCCAATTTTTGGTGATACTGTTATGGCAGCCGTTATTAGTATAGTAGTTACTATTGTCGTTTCTGCTATTGTTACTTATATTTTAGGAATTGATACAAAGGATACCTCTAAGCTGAAGGTGACAGAGCCTATTCAACAAATCGTTTCAGATGATGCTATTCTTGCTATAGTTGATGGAGAGCTTGTTCCACTTGAGGACGTCAATGATGAAGTATTTGCTCAAAAATTAATGGGTGATGGGGTAGCTTTTAAATTAGAGACTGATTTTATCACAGCTCCTTCAAATGGGGAATTGACAACTGTTTTTCCAACAGGCCATGCATTCGGAATTACACGGTCTGATGGTGTTGAAATTTTGATCCACATAGGTATCAATACAGTTGCTTTAAATGGTGAAGGTTTTGATGTTCTTGCTAAAGCAGGAGAATCGGTACGAGCAGGGCAACCAATTATAAAAATTGATCGTCAAGCTATTTCTCAAAAAGGATATGATACAACAACTATGTTAATTATTACCAACAGCAATAGCAAGGATATTAAGTTACTAACCTCAGGAACGGTTAGGCAGGGGCAAGATATAGATATGGAGGCAAAATAATGACTTACCAATTACCAGAAGGATTTTTATGGGGGGGTGCGACTGCGGATTTTCAATTTGAAGGTGGATTTAATGAAGGTGGGAGAGGTTTACTTTCTCACGATTATGAAACGGATGGGTCACAAGAAAACCCACGACATCACACAATGCGCATTGCAGATGGGACAATTGTTAGACCTAGAAGTTCGTTCTTCTTAGCTGATCCTGTTCCAGAGGGTGCTCTTCCTGTCTTTTTAAAGGGTGAGTACTACCCAAGTCATAAAGCAGTAGATTTTTATCATCATTACAAAGAAGATATAGCTTTGATGGCAGGAATGGGTTTTAATGTTTTCCGATTCTCAATTTGTTGGAGCCGAATTTTTCCAACAGGTGAAGAAGAAAAGCCAAATGAAGAAGGACTAGCTTTCTATGATGATGTCATCAATGAGATGGCAAAATATAATATGGAACCACTAATTACCATCTGTCATGATGAAATGCCCATAAATTTGGCTCTTAAATATGATGGTTGGTCTTCTCGTCAAGTGATTGATGCCTATCTTAAGTATTGTCAGGCACTATTTGGACGCTATGGAGATAGATGCCGTTATTGGCTAACATTTAATGAAATCAATGCTGTACGTGGTTTTGGACCGTGTGGAACTCGAAACTCATCAGGTCAAGACCGTTATCAAGCGGATCATCATATGTTTGTTGCTAGTGCCTATGCTGTTAAATTAGGTCATGAAATGATGCCAGACAGTCAGTTTGGTGCTATGTATGCCATGAGTGAGCTTTATCCAGCAACTAGTAAGCCTGAGGATGTCTTCCAACGCCTTCAAGCTCGTCGAGAAAATTGGTATTTCATTGATATCATGGGTCGTGGCTATTACCCACGTTACTCTAAAGAAATTTGGAAACATCATGATGTGACCTCAATTATTTTTAAAGAAGGTGACGAAGAAATCTTAAGAGAAGGACAACTAGATTTCATTTCATTTAGTTATTATCGCTCCAATACGACAAAAGCAGGTGATGGCTGGTTTACTGTAGGAGGATCAGCTAACCCTTATCTTAAAGAAACACCTTGGGGATGGCCAGTAGACCCTCTGGGATTACGACACTGTATGAACGAAATTTACGATCGCATCCAAAAACCAATTTTCATCGTTGAAAATGGTATGGGAGCGATTGATCAAGCAGATGAAAATGACTATGTTGAGGATGACTATCGCATTGATTATCTTCGTGATCATTTGCAAGCAATGGCTGATGCTATCAATAAAGATGGCGTGGAGTGCCTAGGTTATACAATGTGGGGACCTATTGATCTTGTATCACTCTCCACTGGAGAAATGAAGAAACGCTATGGCTTTATCTATGTAGATATGGATGATAAAGGGAATGGGACACTAAAACGAACTCCTAAAAAATCTTATCATTGGATGAAGGAAATCATTTCATCTAATGGTGGAAAACTATAGGCTAAATAATAAACTAGTCCTTTTTAAAAGTGACTGGTTTATTATTTTGAAAGTGCTATAATAATTTTGTAGCGTTTTCAAAATGAATAAAGAATGGATAAAAAGAGAAGAATGCTTTCGATATTAACAAGGTCACTAGGATTTTTATTAGTTATTTATCTTGGTTATTTTTTAAAAATGCGTAAAATAACAAGTCAAGAATTTGGTAAAGTTTTGTCAACAATTGTTATGAATATCACTCTTCCATGTGCTATTTTGTCTTCACTGACACCTTTGTATTTTTCAGTTACATTATTAATTCCCTTTATACTTGGTATTTTTGGAAATATGCTTTTGGATTTCGTAGGCTACAAAACACACAAACACTCAGATAAATTAGAACGTGGTGTAGCAGTAGTAGATAATTCAGGCTTTAATGTTGGAACGTTTGCCCTTCCCTTCATTCAAGCTGTTTTTCCAGCATCTTACATTTTTAATGTAATCCTATTTGACACAGGAAATTCTATTATGTGTATCAGAGGAAATTATCTCATTGCAGAGAAAGTCGCTTACGGGCAAGAGAAACAGTCATTTGCAAGTATTATAAAAAAACTATTTTCCTCAATTCCATTGTGTACCTATCTATTTTCTTTAACCTTTTCTCTCTTGCATTTAAGTATTCCTCAAGAGATTTTGAATATCACAAGTATCGCTGGAAATGCCAATCCTTTTATTGCTATGCTCATGATTGGGACCTTGGTTGATTTTCATGTGTCTAAGGATGAATTCTTTTCCTTATTCAAACGTTTATCATATAGATTTTTGACTATGGGAGCGCTAGCTGCAGTCGTTTATTTCCTTGTTCCAATTGACTTGGTCGCCAAACAAATGGTAGTTCTCTGTCTTTTTGCACCAATCACTACCTTGGGACCTGTTCACTCTCTTCAGTTGGGGTCAAAAAGTCCTGAAGCAGCTAATCTAAACACTTTAAGTATTTTTGCAAGTATAACTCTTTTAACAATTTTAAGTTTACTGTTTGTTGCTTAAGCAAAAATCCCTTGATTATATTAATCAAAGGATTTTTAGTTTGTTTTAAATAATTACAGTTGAATTATCTCGATTTTATAACCATCAGGATCTTGGATAAAGTAGTATTTGATGGTTTGACCTGGTAACCCACTAAGTTTTGTGATAGGATAACCTGCAGATTCATGCTTATCGTGATTTGCTTGTAGATCATCCACACCTACAGCGATATGACCATAGCCATCTCCCAAATCATAGGCTTCATGATTGTAATTATAAGTTAACTCCAATTCGTAATCTGGATCATCCTCAAGAATAAGATAGACTAGAGTAAATTTAGATTCTGGAAAATCCTTACGACGAGACTCTTTAAATCCAAGTGCTTCTTGATAAAATTTTAGAGAAGCATCTAAGTCTTTGACGCGGATACAAGTATGTAAAAATTTCATGAAAATCTCCTTTTAAAATACAAGACCTAAAATGGTCAATGAAAGTTAACAAAAATAACAAAAAGTTTTTCTTAGGCTGCACTCAGTCTAACCAAGTAATAACTTCCTCACGTGGTTTTCTTGAACGAGGATGTTTTGGGTCACGTAGACGATACCCAAGGAAGAGCATACTAGCAATCCCTTCTTTTTCAGCATCGATAATACCTGCATTAGCTAAAATTGTATTGACTTTCCGATAATCAAATCCTTCTATAGGACAAGAATCAATTCCAATCAGTGAAGCAGTCGTCATCATGTTGCCAAGTGCAATATACGTTTGTTTTGCTGTCCAGTCAAAAAGTGCCCGTGGATTATCAGCCATTTCCATATCATTTTTTTGAAAGGATTTGTATGTGCGAATGCGACTTTCAAGTGCATCACCACTGCCCAAACCACGTCGAATTAGACTGTTTTTAACAGAGTCCGTATCGTAACGTGCATTTTTTTCAGCAAGAAGAAGGATAAGATGACTAGCTGTGTCTAATTGATATTGGGCGCCCCAAGCAACTTCTTTTAGTTGATCTTTAAGTAGTGCAATATGTGCTCTATCAAGAACAACAAAGCGCCATGCTTCTAATCCAATCGATGAAGGACTGAGCCAAGCGGTGTCGAGGATGAATTCGACATCTTTCTTGGCAATCTCTTTTTCTTGGTAGACACGAACTGCTAGGCGGTGATCAAAAGCTTGACGAACTTGTTTTTTAACAGATTCTTTGGTCATATTATTCTCCTAATTACCTGATAGTGTAAATCAAGTGTGAAATGATGAAACTATTTTACAATCGATCATCTTCTATAAAATAGTCATTAAATAGACAGATTCTTCATTTATTGTAGCACTTTAAGGTAAAACTTGCCAGTCACTTTTAGCTTACAGCATTGGCATTATCAGAGCCACCCAAACCCACGATAACGGCATTACAAGCACCATGGCAGGTATCATGTCAGCAATTGGAAACATTTTGATTCCAGTAATTCGAAATCCCGTTGCTAATATCAAAAAACCACCACAGGCCTTAAAGTCAGCAATCATTTCTGGACTTGTTAGTGGAACAATTGCACCTGCTAGGAAAAATAAGGTTGAGAAAATAAGGAATTGTGGGATGGCTATAAGTGAGACGACATAGCCTAATTGACATGCAAAAATTGCAGCAGTAAAAAAATCAAGGATTGATTTTGAAATTAAGATAGTTGAGTCACCACTGATTCCAGAGTCCAGGCTACCATAAATTCCTGTCCCACTCGCACAAAAGAGGACAATAACAGTTAACAAAGTTGTAAGAAATTCATCCTCAGAAAGGTCAGTTTTGTTATTTGGAACTACCTTTGAGATCCCTCTTTGCATAAATGCCCCAATTTTGTTTATCTGCTCTTCCAAGTGAAGTGCTAGACCTATTGCAGTTCCTATAACAACTGCAAAAATGACCGCAGGCATATAGGTCATCAATCCGATTGATGAGATTCCCATTCCCATGGAACAAACTCCGAAAATAAGGTTGAGTTGGCTTTTAAAACTGTCAGTTAGCTTGTGGCCAGCTAAACCACCTAATACCCCTCCAAAAATAATAGAAAGTGTATTGATAATGACACCAATAGGCATAAATTTTCCTCCAATAAAAAATCTTCAGCTACTATTGTATCACGGAAATACAAGAAAACAAGCGACTCTCAAAGTCTTGAAGGAAGGATTGATTCTTTGTCATTCATCTAATACCCTTTAATTTTTATAAGTTCCTGCAATGTTCGCGGTTTTAAATAAGTTATCATTTGGAGAATTTATATTTTTTCAGCAACTAGCTTTTTTAAGACAAATTTTGTCTAAACCTCTTTCAAATGGCTGACTAAAAGGTGATATTTCCTCTTAAATCTTTCAAAAGTCCCCTAAGTTAAAAAAATTTGATATAATATCACTAATATAGAAAAATGATTTTAGTTAATAAGTAGGATTGGAAATGAATAATATAAAAATTGTAACTGACTCATCTATTACGATAGAACCTGAATTAGTGAAAGAACTTGATATTACAGTTGTCCCTCTTTCTGTCATGATTGATGGTGTTTTGTATTCGGATAATGACCTTAAAGACGATGGCAAGTTTCTTAATATGATGCGTCAAAGTAAAGAGTTACCAAAGACTAGCCAGCCACCCGTAGGGCTATTTGCTGAAGTGTATGAAAATTTAATTAAGCAGGGCGCAGAGCATATTGTGTCTATTCATATTACGCATACACTATCTGGAACTGTTGAGGCAGCTCGTCAAGGGGCAAACCTTTCTGGTGCAGATGTAACAGTAATTGATTCAACCTTTACAGATCAATGTCAAAAATTTCAGGTTGTAGAAGCCGCAAAATTAGCTAAGCAGGGAGCAGATTTAGGAACTGTTCTTGCTCAGGTAGAAGAAGTTCGACAAAAATCTGAACTATTTATTGGTGTTTCAACACTTGAAAATTTGGTTAAAGGTGGTCGTATTGGTAGAGTAACAGGCTTAATTAGTTCATTACTGAATATTAAAGTTGTTATGGAATTAACTAATCATGAATTGGTGCCTGTTATTAAAGGAAGAGGTGTTAAGACCTTTAATAAATGGCTTGATAATTTTATCAAACATGCTAAAGAAAGAGCTGTTGCTGAAATTGGTATTTCATATTGTGGAACGATTGATATGGCCAATATTTTTAAAGAAAAATTAGAGGTATTAGAAGCTCCAATCGCTGTTTTAGAAACAGGATCAATTATTCAAACACATACTGGTGAGGATGCTTTTGCAGTCATGATACGTTATGAGTAAAAAAAATTTTTTAAAAAGTCTAATTTTCTTTATATCTAGTCTTCTTGGTTTTGTCCTTATCTTGAGTCTTTTTGTTCCAAAATCAGACTCAGAATTGACTCGAAAAGATTTTTTAGCCACTGAGGAGACAAAATTCTTTTATGTTGGGCTGGGAGACTCTTTGACTGAGGGTGTAGGTGACAGAACTAATCAAGGGGGGTTTCTTCCCCTTTTGTCTCAACTTCTGACTACCACTTATGATTATGATGTTTCTTCAAGTAATTACGGTGTTGCTGGAAATACAAGCAAACAAATTTTAAAACGCATACAAGAGAAAGCAGATATCAAGAAAGATTTGGTCAAGGCTGATATGATGACCTTAACTATTGGTGGGAATGATGTCATGGCAGTTATCCGAAAAAATTTGACGGATTTATCCGTGTCATCCTTTGCCAAGCCATCTCAGGACTATCAAGATCATCTGCGGCAAATTATAGACCTTGTAAGAACTGATAATGATAGTTTACCGATTTATATTTTAGGTATCTATAATCCTTTCTATTTAAATTTTCCAGAAATGACTGAGATGCAAGATATTATTAATAACTGGAATAATGTGACCGAAAGTGTAATCGTCGATTATGACAATGTCTATTTTGTTCCTATTAATGATTTACTATATAAAGGAGTTGATGGAGAAGAGGGGGTGGTTTCAACATCAGGAGATCAAATAACAATTGATAATGATGCACTTTTTAAAGAAGATCATTTTCATCCCAACAATATTGGCTATCAAATCATATCTGATGCAGTAATGGAGATAATTAATGAAACAAAAAAGGATTGGACAAAAAATTAATTGGTGGAAATGGGCTTTTCTCCTTATTTTAGCTTTTAATATCGCGTTTATTGGTGTAGTAGTCAGTCGCATACTTCAAGTAAGAGAGCCTGAAGTAGGAAAGATTTCAACAACTACATCATCAGATGACATTAAAGCTGGAAGTTTTTCAACAAACAGAGAGCAGTTGAATAAAACGGTTGCTGCTTATTTACAAGATTTTCAAACAGACAAAATGTCTTATACTGTTTATGCAACGTCATCAACTGTTGTGTTCGAGGGGACTTACACACTATTAGGATATAATGTGCCACTATATCTTTATTTTCAGCCAAACCGTTTGGAAAATGGAGCTGTGCAATTAGCAGTTACCTCATTATCGGTGGGGACACTTCCTTTACCCGAGTCACAAGTACTGCAATACATAAAATCTAGCTATGATTTACCAGATTTTGTAGAAGTTCTGCCTGAAAGTTCTGCAATCAATGTTAACATTCAAGATTTTAATAGCTTTGCAGGAATTTATCTCAAAGCAACGACAATTGACCTTGTAAATGACAATTTTAGTTTTGATGTTTTCAAGAAAAATGGCTAAAATAGCATTAATTACTTGACCTAATACTGTATTTTAGATATGATATAATCTGTTAAAGCATAATGCTTAGAAATAATTTGGAGGATTTGTTAAATGGCTAACAAACAAGATTTAATTGCGAAAGTTGCAGAAGCAACTGAGCTTACAAAAAAAGATTCAGCAGTAGCTGTAGATGCAGTTTTTTCTGCAATTGAAGGTTTCCTTGCTGAAGGTGAAAAAGTACAATTAATCGGTTTTGGTAACTTTGAAGTTCGTGAACGTGCTGCCCGTAAAGGTCGTAACCCACAAACTGGAGAAGAAATTGAAATTGCTGCTTCAAAAGTTCCAGCATTCAAAGCTGGTAAAGCACTTAAAGAAGCAGTTAAATAATCTAGTATAAAGAACCTTATTATACCAACGCTAGTTGAGTATAATAAGGCCTTTTTTTTTATTCAAAAAACATAAACAGTGCAAATTAATATTTTTCTAAAGGTAAAGTTTTAGAACTTTATCACATACTGATGAAAAGATACTTTCTGCAGCGATTCAAGAAAAATGATATAATTGGATGAGTCAGTTTAGATGAAAGGGAAAGGGCAAAGTCATGAATAAAGCGTTTGTAATAGTTCTCATCTGTGTGGCCTTGTTTTTCATTTTGAAATTAGCTATTTTCTTCGCTATAAGTTCTGCAATGAAACCCAAGGTTGATGAGGATGGTAATTTCATTGTTCCTCCTGCTAGTAATCAGGATGACGATGACAAGGATGATTTTTGGAAAGATGACGAAGATGATTTTTGGGAAGATGATAAGAAAGAGTAAAAAGGTTTGGAAAAATTTTCCAAACCTTTTTATATGTGTTAAATCTTGGTTGATTTAGGTCTATAATTTTAAGAAAGATAGTTGAGTTTTCCACGAAAGTCTTCTAAATTTTCGTATCCTTTTTCTTCCATGATTTCTTTTAATTCAGTGGTGATACGATCAAAAACGTTGGTTCCTTCTTGATGAAGAACAGTTCCTAATTGAACCATATTTGCTCCACAAAGAATATGCTCAAAGGCATCACGTCCAGTCTTGATACCACCAGTTCCTATAATTTGAATAGAAGGGTCTAGTCGTTGATAGAAAGCATGAACATTAGCTAGAGCAGTTGGTTTGACATAATCTCCTCCGAGTCCACCAAAGCCGTTTTTAGGTTTAATAACGACTGTTTCATCATTGATAACTAAGCCATTTCCGATTGAATTGATACAATTAACAAATGCCAGAGGGAATTTATTGAAAACTTCTGCAGCTTGGTCAAAGTGTACAATATCAAAATAGGGAGGTAATTTTACGCCGAGTGGTTTTGTATAATAAGAAAAAACTTCTGTCAAAATGCTTTCTGTCGTTTCGAAATCATAGGCAATCTGAGGTTTACCAGGGACGTTAGGGCACGAAAGATTAAGTTCGACTAGTCCTTGGTACCGAGATGCTTGTATAGCTTTTAAAATAGTATGGGTTTCTTCTGGGGACATTCCAACCACTGATAAAAAATGGTTCTTGCTATTTGGATTACCTTGAAGTTCTATAACGTAGTCAAGATAATAGTTGAAGCCTTTATTTGGTAATCCCATTGAATTGATAGAACCGAGAGCTGTATCTGCATAACGAGGCTCAGGATTGCCATCTCTTGCTTCCAGTGTTCCAGTTTTTGTGACAAACGATCCGGCAGCAGATAACTCTACCTCAGCTAATTCTTCATATGTCATGCAATAAACACCAGCCGCATTCATGAGACAGTTGTCAAAGTCAAAATTTCCAATTTTAGTGGCAGTTGAAACCATAGTGTCCTCCAAAGATTCTTTTTTTCATTCTACTATATTTTTAGTCGAGAAATCAAGCATTTTTCCGACTTTCTCTTGAAGGCATACATAGATATTGTATCATTTTATAGCCTATTTTTTTATTACAACTTAATCTTATTAATATCATCTGTAATAATCCAATCATCCATATTCTTTTCACGATTATATTGGAATGATTCAATTTCTTCTATATCAGATATCTCATAAACAGCAAGATATTTCTTACCAGCCCATCTTTCATATTGTTTCTTTGAAAGATTTAGCTCTTTTTCATATTTTTTAATAAAATCAATTGATTCTTCTTTTGTCATTTTTTCGGATTCAATAACCTTAGAAATAATACCTTTGTGTGTAACCGTCAGATCTCCACCTGTTTGTACAAAGTAAGCAAAATCATCTACTTTAGCACGTCCACCAAGTGGTGATTTTCTTCCTGCAGCTCCGCGGATGATCATTGTTTTTTCTTTTGCTAGTAATTTATCTATTTCTTTACCTTCTTTATTTAAGTAAACCAAGTGTTCTGCTTTACCTTCTTTTCCTTCATACCATTCTGCTTTTGCCATTGTACTTTCCTCCAAGCATATTTTTAGTCTGCAGTAGAATTCTAATAGCCATTTATTGTACACATTATTTTCGAGCTTCTTACAATTAATTACTGAAATAACTCCTATTGGAGCATTCCTCACCTATAGTTAAAAGAATATTCACTGATTGGAAACACCATGTTCATAACTTTGTATGTCCATACTTACATACTACATTATGCCTAACTGATTGTAAAGAATATATCTATTACAACGTCTTCATTGAATTCTGGCATGAAAAAGAGACTCAATTATGAATGTCTACAAACAGAGAAGGAGCACTTTTTGTTCCATTTTCTATAAAATATTTAATTTTACTTGATGCAATACTGATGTGTTTACACATATCTTTATATTTCTAGACTTATCAACATAGTAAGGTTCATTCATCAGTAGTAAACTAGTAGAAAAACGACTTTGTTAGTCCTTAGCAAACGTAGATGGTTACTGTATTTTAGCCGATAATAAAATTTTTGGTGCTTTTTATCTAAATATCTATGAAAAAGCTTGATTTATTTTTTAGAACAAGCTATAATTAAATTATATCAATTGAACAAATGCTCAATCGTTTAATAAAGAAAGGTTTTTATAGAAATGGGAAAAAACGAATTGTTAGAAGAAAATCTGTTAGATGATGTATCAAATTTTTTTAAAGCCTTAGGAAATTCAACTAGAACACAACTATTGTGGAGTCTTAGTCAAGGAGAAATGCGCTCAAGTGAGTTGGCAGATATATTAAATATGACACCATCTGCAATTTCACATCAATTAACCCTATTAAAGCACCTGAAGATTGTCTCATCAAGAAGAGATGGAAAAAATCAAATTTACTCTTTGGCAGATGACCATATCAGTAGAACTTTAACTTCGATCGTAGAACACTATCAGGAGGATTAAGCCATGTCACAAAACAACATAAAAAGACTAAGTCGTATTATAGTTGCTTCTTTACTGTTGATAGCTATTACAATTTTGGTAAGACTAGTTGATATTTCTCTACCATTGCAAGCAATGATTTATCTCATACCATATCTATTGATAGGTAGAGATGTTTTACTAAAAGCTTGGAAAAAAATTAAAAAAGGAAAGCTCTTTAGCGAACATTTCCTTATGTCATTGGCAACAATTGGTGCGTTTGGTCTTAGCTTTATGACTGGGGAACCAGAATTTGCGGAAGCAGTATTTGTTATGATTTTTTACCAAGTCGGTGAACTTTTTGAACATATTGCTGAAGGAAGTAGCGAAAAATCTATCACTGCATTACTTGATCTAAGACCTGATATTGTTCATTTTGTAACAGAAGATGGTGTTATTGATACTAATCCAAAAGATTTAAAGGTTGGAGATATTGTTGAAATCTATCCCGGGGAAAAAATTGCTGTCGATGGTGTTGTGATTGAAGGAAAATCCCAAATTGATACAGCTGCACTCACTGGAGAAAGTTTACCAAGAGGGGTTCAAATAGGTGATCAAGTTTTGTCTGGTACAGTAAATATGACTGGCAAGATTCAGACAAAAGTTATTCGTGTTCTAGAAGAATCAACCTTAGCAAAGATTTTGGATCTAATGGAACACTCAACTGAAAACAAGTCAAGAAATGAAACCTTCATGGCTAAGTTTGCCAATATCTATACCCCAATTGTTGTTATTTCCGCAGCTCTATTAGCTGTTATTCCTCCATTGCTATCAGGTGATTTTATAAGTAATTTTCCTGATTGGTTTAGCAGAGCACTAACTTTCTTAGTTATTTCATGTCCATGTGCTCTAGTCATTTCAATTCCAATGAGTTTCTTCGGTGGTTTGGGAGCCAGTTCGAAAATTGGCGTTCTTATTAAAGGATCAAATTATCTAGAAAATCTTGCACATTTAAAAACATTAGTTTTTGATAAAACAGGAACATTGACTGAGGGAGTTTTTGAGGTAACCGCTCTACACCCAACTCAAATTGAAGAAGATCGTCTACTTCATCTTGCTAGTCATGTTGAACGTTTCTCTAGTCATCCAATTGCTGAGTCACTTCGTGCAGCTTACAGAAAAGAATCAGATGCTTGTTCAATAGCTAATATGGTTGAGAAGGCAGGTTATGGTATTCAAGCAGAAGTCAATGGACAAATTGTTGCTGTTGGAAATACTAAATTTATGGATAAATTGGATGTTAACTGGAAATCATGTAAAAAAGTCGGTACTATCATTCATGTTGCTATTGATGGAATATATGCTGGACATATTGTTATTTCAGACCGTATCAAACCCGACACTAAAGATGCTTTGTCACAACTTCGCAAACAAGGGGTCGAACAGTTTATTATGCTGACGGGGGATCATGAAAAAGTTGCAGAACGTGTTGCTGAGGAATTGGAATTAGATGCATATAAAGCAAGTTTGCTTCCTGCAGACAAAGTTAGTGAAGTTGAGTTCTACCTTTCTCAAAAAAGCTTAGGTTCACAACTTGGTTTTGTTGGAGACGGTATCAATGATGCGCCCGTATTGGCACGTGCGGACGTCGGTATTGTAATGGGAGGATTAGGTAGTGATGCTGCAATTGAAGCAGCAGATGTTGTTATTATGGATGATAACCTTTCTAAAATTGCTCAAGCTATGGTTATTGCTAAAAAAACAATTCGAATCGCCAATGAGAATGCTGTATTTTCTATTGGGACTAAGCTATTGGTGCTCTTACTGGCGAGTTTTGGTATAGCTAATATGTGGCTAGCTATTTTTGCAGATGTTGGGGTGACAGTCATAGCAGTTCTTAACAGTATGCGGACTTTGAAAGTCTAATTTCCAATTTTCTAATATTTTACTAGATTTTTTCATCATTTTCTTGTAAAATAGAAGGAGTGAGACTTGGCACAAGCCAATAGCAGAAAATTTAAAGGAGACTTATCTAATGGTAAAATTAGTATTTGCACGTCATGGTGAATCTGAATGGAATAAAGCTAACCTTTTCACTGGTTGGGCTGACGTTGACCTTTCAGAAAAAGGAACTCAACAAGCAATTGATGCGGGGAAATTAATTAAAGAGGCAGGCATTGAATTTGATCTTGCTTTCACATCAGTTCTTACACGTGCAATCAAAACAACTAACCTTGCTCTTGAATCATCAGATCAACTTTGGGTTCCTGTTGAAAAATCTTGGCGCTTAAATGAACGTCATTACGGTGGGTTAACTGGTCAAGATAAAGCTGAAGCAGCTGCTAAATGGGGTGATGAGCAAGTTCATATCTGGCGTCGTTCATACGATACTTTACCACCAGAAATGTCACAT
>CAZPYI010000046.1:0-15977 GCA_964590305.1 uncultured Streptococcus sp. | reverse complement strand
CTTCTTCTTCACCATGCATCCATAAAAACGGCATAACATGATTATCATATTTATCGTTTAATAAATTTTTTATTCTCTCCATTTTGATAACAGCCTCCCTAATAAATCCTTTGATTTATTGATTTAAATAAAGTATAGTTTAATTAATGTGAGAAAAATATGTCAGAAACCGTTTTCTTTTCTATCATATTTTTAGATGAATTGCGCAAAGGAGAGTTCCCAATGGATTTTTATGCAGTCAATGAACAACTTTTTCGATTAACTGATCGAGAAAAGTATTATCAAGAACATAGTGAATTGTCAAAAGACCATTATCAAAAACTGATTACAACACAAATCAATAATCAAAAAGTCTATGTCTTCGATGATCTCATACCTGTTGGAAAAAATTTCAACATTGTTAAACATACTCGATTTGTACCTGTACCCTCGCACATTCATAATTTTATTGAATTGAACTATATTTATTCTGGATCCTGTACTCAGATTATTGATAATAGCAAAGTGACATTAACGAAAGGTCAGATCTGCCTAATTGATACTTCCGTCCCACACTCAATTGAAAATACAAATGAACAAGATATAATTATTAATATCCTAGTGAAGAAGAAATACTTTCTTAGTCAGCTTAGTCATAACACCTTAAGCTCCAATATCGTATTTGACTTTATTCTCAATGCTTTGTCCGAGACTCAAAGTCATAATCAATATATTGTTTTTAAAAACAATGATTATGAGCAAATAAAGTTAATTATGGACCAAATTTTATATGAACATTTTGAAAATCGAATTGGTAGTGACAAAGTGATTGAAAGCTTAATCTCAATTCTATTTTCATTACTAATTAGAAATTTTGAGTATATTACAAATAAAACCAAAAATAAAAATAATAAACAAATCATTGATTTACTTGAATTTATTGATCAAAACTTTATGGAAGTTACACTTTCTATATTATCTGAGCAGTTCAACTATACTCCTAGTTACATCAGTACATTGCTAAAATCTGAAACTGGTAAGAGTTTTAGTAAATTAGTCTTGGATAAGAAATTAGAATTTGCAGAAATACTACTACAAACAACAGATAAAACTGTGCAAGAATGTGCAGAAGAAAGTGGTTTTTCAAATAGCACTTATTTCTATGACAAGTACAAAACTCATTTTGGAAAGTTACCATCTGAAAATAGAACATAAAAAATAGTCCAAAAATTAGATTTCTGGTCTAACTTTTGGACTGTAGCTTATTTTCCACCTTAAACTTCTTTTAGGATGATTGATTCATTTGAAATGAACAAAGGTTTCATTTTGGATTTATATTTCAAAAATAAAACCATCTCAGAATTTGGGTCTTGTTCAATCCAATCAATCACGATATAAACCTCTCCAGCTTCAACATATACTTTTGAAAAATTAACACTTACTAAGGCATCTAATTCCGAAGTGAACTGTTTAGCCACCTCAATATAGTCATTGAGTTTTCCTTCTTTGATAATATTCTTCACAATTTGCAGCATTATAAATCCTTTCCATTACTTTCAATAACTCGTTGATACCAAAGAAAACTATCTTTTTTGTAGCGTTTAAGACCGTCAATATAATCAACATAAATAAAACCATAACGTTTATTTCTATTTCCGCTTGCACTGTAAAGATCTATTACTCCCCATGGCAAGAAGCCTAAAACAGGTACAAAATCGACTTCAACAGTGTCAATGACTGCTCTAATGTGCTCCTTTAAGTAGTCAATTCGATAGTCATCGTGAACCTCTTTTGATTCAGTCAGTACCTCATCTTCAACACCACAACCATTTTCAACTAATAACAATGGTAATTTGTAACGAGAATAAATATCATTCATAAAATTACGCAATCCCAATGGATCAATCTGCCAACCAAAACTTGTTTTTTCTAAATAGGGATTGTAATAACCTTGGTATAACATCTGCATTGTTTCAGCGTTAGTATCCTTGGTCTTCCCTTCAGCTTGCATGCAAAGAGAATAGTAATAGCTGAAAGAAATGAAATCTATTTTGCTATTTGGGGATTTCAATAAATCCCTTTCCTCTTTAGTTATATTAACTTTAATTCCTTTGAATTCTAACTGTTTTCGATGTCTTATATCTATTTCACCACTGGTTAGAATATCTAAATCATCCCACATTGTTGATTGATTATGCTTTAGAGCAGCCTGTACATCTTCAGGTTTGGAAGTCAGTGGGTAAGCATAGGCACTTGCCAACATACTTCCTATTTGCGCATCTGGTAATATATCATGACAAAGTTTCACTGCCTTAAAGTGACACAAAACTGAGTGATAATAACAATCCCACTTGATTTGTTCAAATTCAGGGTCTTCAGGTGATATTTTATTTTTTAAAAACATATTTGTGATTAGTAAACTCAAGTTATTCTCATTCAAAGTCAACCAATACTGTACATATTCTCCAAACTCATTAAAACAGGTTTGGCAATATCTCTCAAAAAAAACAATTATTTCTTTAGATTTAAAACCATCATAATTATCCACTAAGTACTGTGGCATATCCCAATGAAATAGAGTAACAATAGGCTCAATGCCATTGTCTTTCAATTCCTTGAAGACTTTCTTATAAAAGTTGATTCCTTCACGATTTGGAGTTGTTTCAACCCCATTTGGAAAAAGTCGCGTCCAGGCGATTGACAGTCGAAACGAAGTGAATCCCATCTCTTTAAGAAGCTGAATATCTTCAGGGTATCGGTGATAGAAGTCTGAAGCTACAGAGTATTTTATACTCGATTTCTGCTCCCTTGTATCATAGATACTTTTACCTTTTCCTGCCTCAAACCCTCCACCTTCAAATTGAAAAGCCGAAGTTGAGCCGCCCCATAAAAATTTATCCATCATTATTATTTTCCTTTTTTCCCAAATTTATCAAGATTAACATTTGATTTTGATAAAACAACTGTGATTAAAGCTGCAGAAACAAATGAAATGATGATTGTTAAAATACCAATGATAACGTTTAAAACTCCTTGTCCACCAAACATAGCAGGAATACCAACAACGCTTGAAGAAGCAATCATATACATCCTAAATTTGAAAATTCCAGCAAATAGACCACCAATAGCACCACCAATCATAGCACCTAAAAAGCCATATTTTGAAGGTAAGTTAAAACCATACATAGCCGGTTCTGAAATACCGAGGATAGCTGATAGGGCGGCTGAAATCCCTTGAGCTTTTTTGTCTTTATCCTTGGATACCATTGCAATTGCAAATGCCGCCCCAGCCATAGCTAGGTTTTCAGCAACCATACTGGGCATTAGTAATTGATCATAACCAACTGTCGTTAGTGTCGCTACAATAACAGGAAAGGCAAATGAGTGAGTTCCAGTAGCAATCATAACAGGTGTGAAAAATGCCAGAATTGCTACTGCAAAGAATCCAAGATTATCTCCTAACCAAACAACACCACCACCAAGGACATTCGCAATGTTTGTGCCAAGAGGCCCTATGACAATAAGTTGAATTGGAAGCATAATTGCCATAACTAGCAAAGGAGCCATAAAAGCCCTTACAATATCTGGCAAAACTTTATTAAAGAATTTTTCAAGATATGATAGCAACCAAACACCTAAGATAATAGGAAGAACTGCTTTTTGGTAATCAATCGCTTGCACACTAATTGAGAAGAAGTTAAGTGAAGCTATACCTTTATCTGCAAAGCCTAAAAATCCAGGCCATAACATGATGCCAGCAACCAACATTGCAAGATACTGATTCGTTTTAAATGCTTTTGCGGAGCTATTTGCAATAAAGAATGGTAGGAAATAAAAGCCTGCTTCATAAACAATGTTAAATAGATACAAGGTGCTATTTGTCTCTGGCACGCCAATCAATTTTAGGATTGTAATGACAGCACCCATCATACCTGAGCCCATGAGTACAGGAACGACTGGTGTGAAAATCCCTGAAACAACGCCGAAAATTTTATCCATTGCTGATTTTTCTTTTTCTGCTTGTCTTTCTCTAGGTTGTTCATTTAATTTCAAATCTTCATTTATGACTTGGAAAACCTTACTTACATTAGGTCCAATAACAACCTGAAATTGTCCATTCTGAACAATAACATCTAGTACTTCTTTTTGAGACTTAATTTCATCAATATTTGCTTCTGCTTTTCCAATATCATCCAATGTAAAGCGCAAACGTGTTGCACAGTGGAACACATCTGATACATTTTCTTTGCCACCTACTAAAGAAATAATAGTTGTAGAAAAGTCTTTATAATTTTGAGCCATTTTTTCACCTCTTAAAATATATAGTATACGATATATCATCTACAATATAGATTGTACCCTATGTATTTTATTTTGTCAACCGCTTTCAAAAAAATATTTAAAAAAAGCAAATCTTTTGAAATGCTTTTACTGGTTAACTATTGTTTCAATTTTGCTTATTACTTCGCTAAATATTAAGATTTCCTGAGGATTCAGTTTCTGTCGAATGAGCATCTCTAGATTCTCATAGATTTCGCTACATTTTGGTGCAAGTTCATTGGCTTTTTCAGTTAACATCAATGTGTAATATCTTCCGTCATCATTACTTTTTGTTTTGACAACTAATGACTTTGTTCCCATTGATTTAATTGATGCCGTTACAGTTGGATTACTCAAGCCAAACTCTTTCTCCAAATCCTTTTGAAATATCTCTTTCTCCATATTATTAAACAAAAAAATAATTATCAAGGCTTGAACATGACTAATATCCAATTCTCCTAGTTTTTTATTAATCATCTTTAAAACATGTTTATCTAAATTATGGATGCTTCTTACTATACCTATGTTGTCTTCTTGTAAAACAATATTTCCCAATATATCCACCTCTATAGTATACTATCTATATTATAACATAAAACTGACCTTGAAAAGCAAAACAGAGTCAAGTTTGATAATATCTACTGAATAAATGAAATCTCTAAAATGAAGTTAGATACTTGAGAACTTTCTATTAGACATTAAAAACTAGGGCAAACAAAAGCCCTAGTTTTTTATTGTCACATTAATTGTCAAACTGCTACTAGAAAACAACCTTGTTCCCTTATAACCAAATTTTTTAAAAAAATGTTCCTAAAACTTCAGATAATCTCAAAAGTATCTCACAAAAACACTCCTTGAGTCACTATTTATTGATACCCCACTGCCAGTCTTCGACTTCTGGAATATCTAGCCCATATGTTCGAATGAAATCATGATGATATTCTAAAGTATCGGTCATCTTTTGTGAAAATTCAGCTACTTTTTCACCATAAACGGACTCTGCTGCATCTTTTGCGATATGGAAGCGATCCATCTCTGAGAAAACACGCATATCAAACGGTGTTGTAATATCACCATTTTCACGATAACCATGAATATGAAGATTATGATTATGTCGATTGAAAAAGATATCACGAACCATTCCCTCATAACCATGGTAACAGAAGATAACTGGCTTATCTTTCGTAAAGTAGGCATCAAATTCATCATCTGTTAAGCCACGTGGGTCAATATCTGGATGACGTAATTTTAAGATATCCAAAACATTGATAAAGCGAATTTTCAATTCTGGAAACGCCTTGTTTAAAATAGTAATCGCTGCTAATGCTTCCAGATTTGGTTCTGTTCCTGCTCCTGCAATCACAACATCTGGTTCTTCATCAGAAGAATTTGTTGTTGAAGCCCAGTCGATTATTTTCAAACCTTCTTTGAGTAAAATTTCTGCTTCTTCTATTGAATAAAACTGTGGTCGTGGATGTTTTGAACAAACAATCAAGTTAATTAACTCTTCTGAACCCAACGATTTTTCCATTACTGCCATCATAGTATTGGTATCTGCTGGCAAATATTCGCGAATAAACTCAGGTTTCTTTTCTGCTAGATGGGTTAGTAATCCCGGATCTTGATGGGTATAACCATTATGATCCTGTTGGAAAACCGTTGATGTCGCAATTAAATTCAGTGAAGGGTAGTTCTTACGCCATGAATGCTCTTTGGCTTTACGCAACCATTTGAAATGTTGTGTAATCATTGAATCCACAACTCTGAAAAATGATTCATAACTGGCAAAAATGCCATGACGTCCTGTTAAAACATAGCCTTCTAGGAAGCCTTCACATTGATGTTCTGATAATTGTGAATCAATCACTCGTCCTGCTGACGATAAGTATTCATCATAGTCTTCATGTTTTGCTCCCAACCATTGACGATTAGTCGCTTCAAAGACTTTATTTAATCGGTTTGATTTCGTTTCATCTGGACCAAAAATACGGAAATTTGTTGGGTTCTCTTCAATTAAATCTTTGACGAAATTACCAAATTCAATCATATCTTGAGCAATCACCGCACCTGGTGTTGACGTATCAATCGCATGTTTCTTCCAATCCGTTATTTTTAACGGTGTTGGATTGATTCCACCATTTGTAACTGGATTGGTTGACATTCTACGATCACCTTTTGGTGATATTTCTCGTAATTCATCTTTAATCGTACCATTTTCATCAAACAATTCTTCTGGGCGATATGATTTTAACCAAGTCACTAAATCATCAATATGTTCCATGTGATGACCGTCTACAGGAATAGGCACTTGGTGTGCTCGGAACCCACCTTCAATTGGCTCACCAGCCCATTCTTTGGGACCAGTCCAACCTTTAGGAGTACGAACAATTAAAACTGGCCATTTTGGCATCTGAGCTTCTTCAGCAGAACCTTGGCGAGCTTCCTTTTGAATCGCTTTAATGGACTCAATTGCTTTGTCTAGTTGTTTGGCCATCAATGGATGAACAACTTCTGGATTTGTGCCTTCAACAAAGATTGGTGACCACCCCATACCTTCAAAATATTTTGTGAGCTCTTCATTCGTTTTACGCTCTAAAATCGTCGGATTTGAGATTTTACCACCATTGAGATACAAGATAGGTAAAACAGCACCATCATTTACAGGATTAATGAAAACATTGGAGAACCAACTAGTGGCTAATGGGCCCGTTTCAGCTTCTCCATCTCCAACCACTGTTGCAGCGATCACATCTGGATTATCTAAAACCGCACCGGTTGCATGAGATATAGAGTAGCCTAATTCGCCACCCTCATGAATGGAACCTGGTGTTTCAGGTGCCGCATGAGAAGCAATTCCTCCAGGAAATGAGAAGATTTTGCATAATTTTTTTAAACCAGCTTCATCTTGAGTGATTTCTGGATATATTTCTGAATAACTACCATCAATATATGAATTTGAAACCATGACTTGTCCACCATGACCAGGGCCTTCAATATAAAACATATTTAAATCATATTTATTGATGACCCGATTGAGATGCGCATAGATAAAGTTTTGACCAGCAATCGTTCCCCAGTGACCAATTGGATGAATTTTAACATCCTTGGCTTCGACTTCTGTTTTCAATAAAGGATTATCCTTTAAATACATCTGTGCAACTGAAATGTAGTTGGCTGCTCGCCACCAGGCATCTACTTTTTCTAAATAATGCTTTGAATTAAAATCTGACACTTTTTTCTCCTTTTTCGCCTTATTCTTGATGGTAACTATTTAATAATCACTGTTTCTAAATCAACCAATTTTGCCCATGTTGAGATTTGATCAGTTGTTAATTTGAGCGAAACGACAGTATGGTGACCGCCACCAGACTCAATCCATGTTTTTATACCATCATGGAAATTAGGTTTTGGAGTCCATAAAACCCTCGCAACTGGTAAATGTGGTGCGTCTTCAGTTGGTTCAAAAGCTGTCACTTCATTGATTAACAACTTGTAATGTGTCCCGAAGTCAGCCATTGACACAACAACACCTGAACCTGCTTGTCCATCAAAAACTAAACGTGCAGGATCTTCGCGGTCACCCATCGAAAGTGGTGAAACAACAATTCTTGGTTTAGTTGCACTTAAACATGGATCAACTTCCATCATGTGTGACTGAAGGATAGATTCCTTACCAGCTGCCATTTCGTAAGTATAGTCTTCCATGAAGCCAGTATTTTGATTGTGTGCCATTATCTTCATCAAACGGTCAATTGCAGCGGTTTTCCAATCTCCTTCACCAGCAAAACCATAACCTTCAGCCATCAGGCGCTGAACTGCTAGCCCAGGTAATTGTTGCATCCCATATAAATCTTCAAAATTGGTTGTAAATGCCGTATACTGTCCTGCATCTAAGAAACGACGTAATCCGATTTCTTGGCGAGCTTGAGCTTTAACATGAGCTTCCCACGTTTTGACATCATAATCACCGTAATCAAAATCATATAATTCTTGATATTCAGCAAAAACCGCATCCACTTCTTCTTCAGTAACCGCGTCTACATATTGAACTAAGTCCCCAATTCCAAAGTAGTCAACCGTCCAACCAAACTGAATTTGTGCCTCAACCTTGTCGCCTTCAGTAACAGCAACATTTCGCATGTTGTCTCCAAAGCGTGCCACTTTGATATTGAAGCTCTCATTGTATGCAACGGCAACATCCATCCACTCCGCAATTTGTTTCTGAATAGATTCATTTTCCCAATAACCAACGACTACTTTATTGTTCTTCTTCAAGCGTGCATTAATGAAACCATACTCACGATCACCATGTGCAGCTTGATTTAGATTCATAAAGTCCATATCAATGGTTGCCCATGGGATACTTTCATTAAACTGAGTTGCTAGGTGAAGAAGCGGTTTTTGTAATAGTTTTGTGCCTCTAATCCACATTTTCGCAGGTGAAAAAGTATGCATCCAGGTGATGACACCCTCAACGTCGTCCCGATAATTCACTTCTTTCATAATTTCAGTGATTTTATCAGCACTGACTGCTAATTCTTTTAAGACAACTGGATAAGGTAATCTGCCACTATTATTCAATCCGTCAGTAATAACTTGTGCATCTTTTTTGACTTCTAACAACGCAGTTTCACCATATAGATGCTGAGAACCAACGACAAACCAAAATTCTTTTTTTCCAACTTCTAACATTTGTTTCTCCTCGTGAATTGTAAATTCTATATTAAGATTGCTTATTATTTATTGCTTCTTTTGACCATAATAAGCATCTTTGCCATGTTTCCTTAAATAGTGTTTATCTAGAATACGTTGCGGTAATTCCTCAGCAAAATGATTTAATTCCCTTGCAAATAAATTCATTTTTGACACCTCATCCAAAACAACAGCGTTCATTACTGCTGAATGAGAGTCTTTCCCCCAAGTAAATGGACCATGCCCGTGCAATAATACTCCCGGGACTTCCAATGGTTTTAAACCACGCTCAGTGAATGTCTCAACGATAATATTTCCAGTCTCAGCCTCATAACCTCTGTCAATTTCAGCTTGTGTCAAAAACCGTGCGCAAGGTACTGCTCCATAAAAAGTATCCGCATGTGTCGTTCCCATTGCTGGCACATCTAAGCCTGCTTGCGCCCAGATAGTTGCCCAGGTCGAATGTGTATGCACGATTCCTCCAATTTCTGGATAGGCTTGATACAAAACAGCATGTGTTGGCGTGTCTGATGATGGATTTAAGTCTCCCTCAACAACATTTCCCTCTAAATCACACACCACCATATCACTTGCTTTCATTGTTTCATAATCTACACCACTTGGTTTGATAACAAATAATCCAGATTGACGATCAATCTCTGAAACATTTCCCCATGTATATTTGACTAATCCATGTTTTGGTAAGTCAAGATTAGCTTGAAAAACCTTCTCTTTTAATGCTTCTAACATATTAAGTTCCTTTCTCAAATCAAATAATCAATTGCAGACTTTTCAATTGGCAAACCTTTTTGATATCTTTCTACAAATTGATTAAAGCCTGAAATATCTGTAGCGGAGGCTTCTAGAGTAATCCCAGTCGCATTAGCAAATACGTAATCATCCAAAAATTGCGTTAAACTCATTTTAGTCGATTGATTTAAAAATGCTGCTAAAATAGCAATTCCCCATGCGCCACCCTCACCAGCATTTTCCATCACTGTAACTGGTGCATTCATCGTTGCAGCTAATACTGTTTGAGCAACGACAGGTGTTTTGAAAATACCACCATGGCCAACGACACGATCAATTTGTACTTGCTCTTGATTTAAAATATTCATCCCAATCTTTAGAGCAGCAAAGGCTGAAAAAATATGCAATCGCATGAAATTGGCTAAGTTAAATGTCGATTTAGGGGTTCTGACAAAAAGTGGGCGTCCTTCAGGAATATCAGTAATATTTTCCCCTGAATGATAACCGTATAATAAGAGTCCACCGCAATCGGCATCACCATTCAAAGCTTGAGTCAATAATTTATCAAAAAGCTGACCTGTCGAAACATCTAAGCCAAACGTATCAGTGATTTGCTGGAAAAGTTGCATCCAAGAATTGATTTCAGAAGAAAAATTATTTGTATGAACCATGGCAACCAGACTACCTGTCGGCGTTGTTACAAGGTCAATCTCTGGATAGTACGTTTTCAAATCTTGCTCTAAAACAATCATTGCAAAGGCAGAAGTTCCCGCAGATACATTTCCAGTTCTTTTAGCAACACTATTGGTTGCAATCATGCCTGTGCCAGCATCTCCTTCAGGTGGACACAATGGAATTCCTGCCTCCAATTTACCTGTCAGATCAAGCAATTTAGCACCATTTTGAGTTAATGTTCCTGCATTTTCACCCGCTAATAAGACTTTGGGCAATAAGTCATTTAGATGCCATGGCAATGTATCAGAAGAAATTTTCTCTTCAAATTGAGCCATTTTCTTCTGATCAAAGTCATTGGTTGCTAAATCAATTGGAAACATTCCAGATGCATCACCAACTCCTAATACCTTTTTACCTGTCAATCGCCAATGAATATATCCCGATAGCGTTGTTAAGTAACGAATCTCATTAACATGTGCTTCATGATCTAAAACTGCCTGATACAAATGTGCAATACTCCATCGTTCTGGAATATTATATTGAAATAAGTCTGAAAGTTCCTTTGCTGCTTGACTTGTATTGGCATTTCGCCAAGTTCTAAAAGGAACCAATAATTCATCGGATTCATCAAAAGCAAGATAGCCATGCATCATCGCAGAAAAACCTATTGATCCAATTTTTTCTAAAGTGACTGCATACTTCATTTGAATTTCATTTGCTAGGCTAAGATAACTTTCTTGAATGCCTGACCAAATATCAGTTAATGAGTAAGTCCAGAATCCATCAACCAGCTGATTTTCCCATTCAAAACTACCTTGTGCAATCGTCTCAAACTGGTCGTCAATCAAGATTGCTTTGATTCGCGTTGAGCCAAGTTCAATGCCAAGTGATGTGTTACCTTGAAGTATTTTTTCTTTAGTGTTTGTCATTTTCCCTCCACTCCATATTTGTTTCTTTTAATTAAGACTTATTTTACAATTGACGGACATCGACACTGTGAATGATTTCTAAAATTATTTTTGACTCTCACTTTTATTTTTTGTCCGTGTCCACATTTTGATAGATTGTAAAATGATTAATATCAAAATTAACAAACAACTTAATAGTTGAACTGATAATGGCAATAAATTTTCAACAAGAGTACCAGTATCGAGTTCTTTTAAAATAGATGTCACCGCCCAAAAGATTGTTGCAAATCCTCCAATTGGGTATAAAAATTTAGCGTATTTCTCATTTTTAATTATCATTAGCTTTTCTTCTTTTTAGACATAATGTCAAATGCTACTGCTAGTAATAAGACAAGACCTTTGATGGCTTTAACCCATGCTGATGAAACTCCTAGAAGTGACAGCCCTTGGTTAAGTACACCCATTACTGTCGCACCAATGATAACTCCAGGAATTGTCCCTGACCCACCTGTAACAGCAGTTCCTCCAATGAAACAAGAGGCGATGGCATCCATCTCAAACTCTTGACCAGCGACAGCAGTTGCTGATGCCGAACGAGAAAGCATTACAATCGAAGCGATTGATACCAGAAAGCCCATATGCAAATAGAGTTTAAAATCAACTAGACGTGTATTGATACCAGATAAATTTGCAGCCTTACGGTTACCACCAACAGCATATACTTGACGACCAAAAACTGTAGAAGTTGTGATGAAGTAGTAGAAAACAAATAGGAAACCAACGATAACTAAGGTAATAGGAATACCACCTTGCTCATCATTACCAGATTGTGCTAATAAGTAGGTTACAAATGCGACTACTGCCATACCGACACCAGCAGAAATGTATTTCAAAAGTTTTTCATTGTTTGTTATTTTAATTCCTGCCGCTTCGGAACGTTTAATATTATTGAGTGTTGAATAAATAACGAAGGCGATAATTAATAGCCCAATGACTAGCGTTAGAATGTCAAACGGACCAGCAAATCCCAGAACATTTGGTAAGTAACCTTTTGCGATGTTACGGAAGGCTTGCGATTTAATAGGGATTGATTCACCAACTAAAATAGTTGATAGCCCACGAAAGAGCAACATACCAGCCAGTGTTGTTATGAATCCTGGAATACCGACATATGCCACCCAAAATCCATGCCAAACACCAATTAACAAACCAACTGCAATCGCTATAACAATCGCCAACATCCAGTTGACATTCATTTTCTCCATCAGTATGGCCAAAATCCCACCGATAAAGGCAACCTGAGAGCCGACGGATAAGTCAATATGAGTCGCAATAATAATCGTCACCATACCCATTGCGAGTATTAGTACGTAAGCATTTTGTTGAATCAATGCAACAAATGAATTCGGTAAAAGTAATAATCCATTGGTGGAAATTTGGAAGAATATAACTAAAACAACCAAAGCACCAATCATGCCATATTGCTTTAAATTTTTTGAAATTAAAGATTTAAATGATGATTCCTGAGACATTTTTTGCTCCATTTTTCTGTTCTCCTTAAATTGTCATATATTTCATCAAAGATTCTTGAGTTGAAACTTCTTTTTCGAAACAGCCTGTAACTTTGCCGTTACTAATCGTGTAGATTTGGTCACAGATGCCCAAAATTTCAGGTAATTCTGATGAAATAACAATTACCGCTTTACCATTACTCGCTAATGCGTTGATTGTTTCATAAATCTCATATTTAGCACCAACATCAATACCACGTGTCGGTTCATCTAGAATCAAAACATCTGGAGAATTGAACAACCACTTGCTAAAGACAACTTTTTGCTGGTTCCCTCCGGATAGTGTGCTAACCCCTGCTTCAATCGAAGGTGATTTTGTCCGTAAATGTTGCCTTAGACCATCCGCGCTAACTATTTCTTGCTGTTTATTGATAATGCCGAACTTATTCGAAATTTTATTCAAGCCTGCTAAAACGGTGTTCTCCCGAATGTTCTGTAATAAATTCAAACCATAGGTTTTTCTATCCTCGGAAACGTAGGCAATACCATGTTTAATCGCTTGACTCACATTGTGGAAAGCAACCTTTTTCCCTTTTAATATCACTTCTCCACTAATATTTGCACCATAAGATTTGCCAAATAAACTCATAGCAAACTCTGTTCGCCCTGATCCCATTAATCCAGCGAGACCAATAATTTCTCCAGCCCTTACCTTTAGGCTTAAGTTATCGACAACTTTCCGGTTAATATCATCTGGGTGATAGACCGTCCAATCTTTAATTTCTAGTATTGTCTCACCGATTTTTTTGTCAACAATCGGATAGCGACTGTCAAGAGATCGACCAACCATTCGAGCAATCAATTCTTCCTCATCAAGTGGATGAGTGTCATCTATAATAATTTCTCCACCGATTGATTCGCCATCACGAATAATACTTACTTCATCTGCAATCAAACCAATTTCATTTAATTTATGTGATATGATTACTGATGATACGCCTTCTTCGTCACGTAAATTCTCAATCAGTTGTAAAAGATGAATCGAATCATCATCATTAAGCGCGGAAGTCGGTTCATCCAAAATCAACAATTTAACATTTTTACTCATGGCCTTGGCAATTTCGACCAGTTGTTGCTTCCCTACACCGATTTGATTGATAGGAGTGTCAGGATTTTCATCAAGTCCAACTTTCTTCATGATTTCAAGTGCTTTTTCGCGTGTTTTATGCCAATCAATTCTGAAGCCAACTGTTTGTTCATTCCCTAAAAAAATATTTTCAGCAATAGATAGAAATGGTGATAAAGCTAACTCCTGATGAATAATAACAATCCCATCTTTCTCAGAATCTCTTAAAGACTGATACTTTGCTTCCTTCCCATCATAAATGATATTTCCACTGTATGTTCCATGGGGATAAACACCTGACAAGACATTCATCAAAGTGGATTTCCCTGCGCCATTTTCACCACATATGGCATGTATATGTCCTTTTTTCACCTCAAGACTGACATCTTTGAGAGCAACCACTGGTCCAAATGTTTTACGGATGTGTTTCATTTCCAGAAGGACCTCATTAGTATCAACAGGTCGCCTGCTTTTATCAATACTTGCTAAATTCACTATTATTGCCTCCCTCAGCTATTAAAAATGGAAGTGCCTGCCAAAAGATTCTGACAAACACTTCATTTCAAATTATTATTCTAAACCAACCTGTTTTGCTGTTACATAACCACTGTCTACTACATCTTTAACAGAAATTGTATCTTTGGCATCAGATTCCCCATTTTTGGTTACTGATTTTGAATCTAATAGAATGGAAGGCACATCAACCACATTATTATTCATTGTTTCTGTTGTTTCAACGTCTTTCCCATCAAGAATTTCGACACAAACTTCAGCAACCTTTGTAGCCAACTCACGCGTATCTTTCCATACTGTTTCGCCTTGTTTGCCTTCTAGAATATCTGATAATGCTGTTACCATCGCATCTTGACCTGTAATATATGGCCAATCCGCTGAACCAACTTTCCAAGGCATACCTTGACCTTCGATGGCATTAATGACACCTTTAGAAATACCGTCATAAGGAGAAAGAACTGCATCAAGACTGACAGAACCACCGTTGTATTTCGCTAATCTTGACTCCATTTCGGATTGGGCTTTTTCCATCTTCCATGAGTCAATCGAAATATCTTGCCAATCATCAACTGTGAAATCTTTTGTTACTTTTCCTGAAGGACTTACTAAGACACCTTCTTCAAAGTATGGTTGTAATAATTCCCAAGCACCTTTAAAGAAGTATTTAGCATTATTATCATCGGCAGAACCAGTGAACAGTTCAATATTAAATGGCCCTTTTTCTCCCTTATCAAGACCTAATTTTTCAATAATGTAATTTGCTTCCCAAACACCAGTTTTTTCTAATTGGAATGTCACATAATAATCAACGGCTTCTGTATCCAAGATTAAGCGGTCATAGGCAATCACTTTTATTCCAGCATCGCGTGCTTTTTCAACCGCGGGTCCAACTGCTGAACCATCCTTTGATGCTACAACAATGATATCTGCACCTTTATTTATGGCATTTTCAATATCAGAATTCTGTTGCTCAACCTTATCCTGTGCGAAAGTCAAATCAACATCGTATCCTGCATCCTTAATTTGATTCTTCAGCTCATTACCATCTTTAACCCATCTTTCTTCCGCCTCTGTAGGCATAGAAATATAGACCAACTCTTTATCATTAGATTTTTGGCTCGATGATGAACCACGCGTACTATTACATCCCGCCAAAGAAACAATAGTAGTTAGCAGTACACCTGCTGTGAGAATTCTTTTCCATGTTTTCATTTAAACACTCCTTAAAAAAATTTTTTATTTGTTATTCCTAGGAAACTAACTATATTATAATGCCGTACCAAAATTGTGTCTTAGCTTTTATATTTCATTATTAAACTTTTTTAGGACAATCTCTGGATAACTATTGTTTTTTTGAAAGCTCTTACAAAAAATGATAGAATATAATAAAAGACTACAAGAGTTTAGTTAATCCTATTAATTAAAAGAAATAAAAATTTATTGTCAAACTTCCCAAACAAAGTGATGTATTATGTAAAAATAAGGGAGTTTATTATGAAAATT
>CAZPYI010000045.1:0-16022 GCA_964590305.1 uncultured Streptococcus sp. | reverse complement strand
GGAACTTCCTTGTATTTTTTTCCTAAAAAGAATCTCAGGTTAGATTATAACATAATTTTTAAAAGCTCATCTGTTGGAAAAGCCAAATTTAGTAGGAAAAATTTTAAAATTCTGATATAATAAGCTTTATGAACAAACTATATGTGGATTCTTTTGTAGAGAAAAAAATACAAAGTGGAATTCAACTTTTAGATAAAAATGATTTTCGGGATCTTATGATTTCAGATCAGTTAATCCATTTATATGACAAATCAAATCATTTTTTGGCAACTGCTTATCTGTCACACCAAAATAAAGGAATTGGGTGGGTCCTAAGTTCTGAAAAGATAAAGTTGACTGAACAGTTTTTCGTAGAACTTTTTAAAATAGCAAGATCTAAGCGAAACCATTTTTATAATTCCAACTTGACAACCGCTTATCGACTTTTTAATCAAGATGGTGATAATTTTGGTGGTTTCACAATTGATCGTTATGGTGAATTTGCTGTTTTTTCGTGGTATAATTCCTTCGTTTATGCTAATCGTGATATCATTGTAGAAGCTTTTAAAGAAGTTTATCCTTCAATAGAAGGCGGTTATGAAAAAATTCGGTTTAAAGGCTTGAATTATGAATCCGCGCACCTATATGGACAGGAAGCGCCAGAAGATTTCACTATCTTAGAAAATGGTGTGAAGTACAATGTCTTCTTAAATGATGGGTTGATGACTGGCATTTTTTTAGATCAACACGAAGTTAGAAATACACTTGTAAATGGTCTTGCAGTAGGAAAAAATTTATTGAATATGTTCTCTTATACCGCTGCTTTTTCTGTCGCTGCAGCAATGGGTGGTGCTAGATCAACTACTTCAGTTGATTTAGCAAAGCGCTCAAGAGAACTCTCGCAAGCACACTTTTTAGCAAACGGATTTGGATTAGAAAATCATCGTTTTATCATTATGGATGCTTTTGATTTTTATAAATACGCAAAGCGAAAACAACTCAAATATGATGTTATTGTCATTGACCCACCAAGTTTTGCAAGAAATAAAAAACAAGTTTTTTCAGCTACAAAAGACTATCATAGGCTAATTAGCCAGTCTCTGGATATTTTGGCTGATGGTGGGACTATTATCGCATCGACAAATGCAGCAAATTTAACAGTTGCACAATTTAAAAAGCAACTTGAAAAAGGTTTTGGAACTGTAAAACACACCTATATCACAATGCAACAATTACCAAGTGATTTTTCTATCAATAAATCTGATGAAAGCAGTAACTATCTAAAAATATTTACGATAAAGGTAAAGTAATGAAAATAGTAGTACCTATAATGCCTAGAGATTTAGACGAGGCAAACTCAATTGATGTTTCAAAATTTGAAGGCGTTGATATCATTGAATGGCGTGCAGATTTTTTAAGCAAAGAAGATATTATGATTGTTGCACCAGCAATTTTTGAAAAATTTTCGGGTCAAGAAATTATCTTTACTATCCGGACTGACAGAGAGGGAGGTAACATCACTTTATCAGATGATGATTATATCGGGTTGATGAAGGATGTTAATGCTATTTATCATCCAGAATTTATTGATTTTGAATACTTTACACACATCGATGCTTTTCAAAGTATGCTCAACTTTTCAAACTTAGTTTTGTCTTATCATAATTTTGATGAGACGCCGGAAAATTTGATGGAAGCATTCTCAGAACTAACTGCACTCGCTCCAAGGGTAGTAAAAATTGCTGTCACACCTAAAAGCGAGCAAGATGTTCTTGATTTAATGAATTATACACGTGGTTTTAAAACATTAAATCCTGAACAAGCTTATGCAACCATGTCAATGGGCAAATTAGGAAAAATCTCAAGAATAGCAGCTGATGTTATTGGTTCTTCATGGAGCTTTGCAAGTTTAGAACAAGCTAGTGCGCCGGGACAAATAGCCTTATCTGATATGCAACGAATCAAGGAGGTTCTTGATGCAGATTGATGGTCACACGAGATTAGCTGCAGTTCTTGCAACTCCTATTAAACATTCCATATCACCTTTTATCCATAATTATGCTTTTGATAAAACCGGTGTGAACGGTGTTTATGTTGCTTGGGATGTCCCCGAACAAGACGTTGCTGTCAGCTTAGAAAATGTCAAACGATATGATATGTTTGGATTAAATGTATCTATGCCATATAAGCAAATAGTTGTTCCTTATATGGATGAACTAACTGATGCAGCTAAATTAATCGGTGCTGTGAACACAGTTATTAATCGCGATGGTAAATTAATAGGTCACAATACTGATGGTATTGGCTTTTTTAGAAGCTTAAAAACTTTCTCAAATTTTGACATTAAAGATAAAGTAATGATAATTCTTGGCGGTGGAGGTGCAGCTACAGCTATTATTGCTCAAGCTGCGCTTAATGGCGCCAAAAAAATTTCCATCTTTAACCAAAGTCAATTTCTTGATGAAACAAATAAACGTGCTCAGGAATTGTCTCAAGCTACAGGGGTAAAGATTGAAGTCTTTCCTATTGAGAATCAAGAGCTGATTCAAACTAAAACGAATGAATCAGACTTGTTAGTCAATGCGACGAGTGTTGGTATGGATGGAAAATCAATGGTTATCAATCCTGAAATGACGTTTCCTTCTGAACTTGAAGTCGTGGACGTTATCTATCAACCGTTTGAGACACCATTTTTGAAGTTGGTTCGAGGAAAGGGACTGCATGCTATAAATGGTCTTGGAATGCTCTTGTTTCAGGCAGCCGAAGCATTTGATATTTGGACTGGTGAAAAAATGCCAACAGATGACATCTGGGCTGCTCTTGAAGAAAAATATAAAGCTAACTAAAGAATTATTAAATAAGTAGGTGAACTTATGAAATTAAATGTCAATTTACCACAAACACCATATGATATCGTTATTGAAAATGGGTCACTTGCAAGTGCTGGAGATTGGGTTAAGAGCCTTTGGAAGCCTCAAAAGATTGCCATTATTACTGATAACCATGTTGCTTCTCTCTATGCTGAAAAAGTAAAACTTAGTCTCGAAGCTGCTGGTTTTGAAGTCATTGTCTTTGACTTTCTTGAAGGTGAAGCCAGTAAAAATTTAACAACGGTTAATAAAGCATATGAATTCCTTGTCAAAAATGGTATGACACGGGGTGATGGCATTGTTGCACTTGGTGGTGGTGTTGTTGGAGATCTAGCTGGATTTGTTGCTACCACTTATATGAGAGGCATTCATTTTTTACAAATTCCAACAAGTTTAACTGCACAAGTGGATTCATCCATTGGTGGAAAAACAGGAGTTAATACACCATATGCCAAAAATATGGTAGGAACATTTACTCAGCCTGATGGTGTTTTAATTGATCCTGATACCCTTCAAACTTTAGGAAAAAGAGAACTCATTGAAGGTATGGGTGAAGTTGTTAAATATGGGTTAATTGATGATATTGATCTTTGGAATGAATTGTTAGAAATGGATGGTTCACCTCAATCGATTTTAGATCATGCTGAAAGCATTATTTACCATTCTTGCAATGTTAAACGAAGGGTTGTCGTTGAGGATGAGATGGATGATGGCGTTCGTTTATATCTAAACTTTGGGCATACCATAGGACATGCTATTGAAGCAACTGCTGGCTATGGAAAAGTCATGCATGGTGAAGCTGTTGCTATTGGAATGGTACAAATCTCACGTGTTGCTGAGAAAAAAGGATTGTCACCCGAAGGCTTAACTGAGCAAATCATTGCCATGTGTCAAAAATTTGGTTTACCAACTGACCACGAACCTTGGGACGCTTCTGTTTTATACACTGCCTTAACTCGAGATAAAAAAGCACGTGGAAATTCCATTAAAACTGTTATTGTACCAGAATTGGGAAGTGCAGCTATCAATCAAATTCCTCTTGAAGAGATGAAAGAGTACTTGGAGAAATAAAATGAGATATTTAACAGCAGGTGAATCACATGGTCCACGTCTGACTGCTATTATTGAAGGTGTGCCTGCGGGGCTTCCTTTAGTAGCCGATAATATTGATGTCGATTTGAAACGTCGTCAAGGTGGATATGGACGTGGTGGACGGATGAAAATTGAATCCGATCACGTTGAAATCACTTCAGGTGTTCGTCATGGAAAAACAACTGGTGCACCAATCACACTCAATGTTATCAACAAAGATCATCAAAAATGGCTTGATATTATGGCAGTTGAAGACGTAGAAGACCGCTTGAAATCAAAGAGAAAAATAAAACATCCTCGTCCTGGTCATGCAGACTTAGTTGGAGGGATGAAATACCGATTCGATGATCTGAGAAATTCACTTGAACGTTCTTCTGCTCGTGAGACGACAATGCGTGTAGCAGTTGGTGCCGTAGCAAAACGTATTTTAGCGGAACTTGATATTGAAATTGCCAACCATGTCGTTGTATTTGGAGGGAAAGAAGTTGATGTCCCAGAAGGGCTAACAGTCTCTGAAATTAAAGAATTAGCTAGTAAATCTGAAGTATCAATTGTAAATCAAGAACGTGAACAAGAAATTAAAGATTATATAGACTTTATAAAAAAAGATGGGGATACTATTGGCGGTGTCATAGAGACAATTGTCGGTGGTGTACCAGTAGGTCTTGGTTCTTATGTTCAATGGGACAAGAAACTTGATTCTAAAATTGCACAGGCGGTTGTTTCAATCAATGCTTTCAAAGGTGTTGAATTTGGACTTGGTTTTAAAGATGCTTATCTTAAAGGAAGCCAAGTTATGGATGAAATCCTCTGGAATGAAGAAGACGGTTATACACGACGCACAAATAATCTTGGTGGTTTTGAGGGAGGTATGACAAATGGACAGCCTATTGTAGTCCGTGGCGTTATGAAACCAATTCCAACTCTATACAAACCTCTCATGTCTGTTGATATTGAAACACATGAACCGTATAAAGCGACAGTAGAACGTTCAGATCCGACTGCTTTACCTGCTGCAGGTGTGGTGATGGAATCTGTCGTTGCAACAGTTGTAGCGACTGAAATCCTTGAAAAATTCTCGTCAGACAATCTAAATGAATTAAAAGAGGCTCTTGCTAGTCATCGAGATTATGTCAAGAATTTTTAAGTAGAAGTGATGATTTGAATGGAGTAATGATGGAAGAAAAAGTCATTTATATAGCTGGCTTAGGATTAATTGGAGGCTCCTTGGCTTTAGGAATTAAGCGAGGCCATCCTAATTATAAAATTATTGGCTATAATCGCTCTGACAAATCTCGAAACGTTGCATTAGAACGCAAGATAGTTGATGAAGCGACAGCAGATTTCAAGGAATTTGCCCCACAAGCGGATGTGATTATCTTAGCAGTGCCAATTAAGCAGACTATAGATTTTATCAAAATTTTAGCAGACATAGATTTGAAAGAAAATGTTATCATTACTGACGCGGGTTCGACTAAAGGCGAGATTGTAAAAGCTGCTGAAACTTACTTAAACAATAAATCAGTACAATTCATTGGCTCACATCCCATGGCTGGTAGTCACAAATCTGGTGCTATAGCTGCGGATATTAACCTATTTGAGAATGCTTACTATATCTTTACACCTTCTAGTCTGACAAAAGAAACAACTATTCCAGAACTTAAAAATATTTTATCTGGTCTACATGCTCGTTTCATTGAGATTAACGCTGAAGAACACGATCGAGTCACTAGCCAAGTATCACACTTTCCACATATCTTAGCGGCTAGTCTTATGGAGCAAGCTGGTGATTATGCCAGTGAACATGAAATGACCAATCACTTTGCTGCTGGAGGTTTTCGCGATATGACACGTATTGCAGAAAGTGAACCGGGGATGTGGACCAGTATCCTTCTTACAAATAAAGTGGCTGTTTTAAACCGTCTTGAAGATTTTAAAGAACGTTTAGATACAGTTGCTCAAATTATCGAAGAAGAAAATGACAATAAACTTTGGGAATATTTTAACCATGCTAGACAGACACGTAAAGAGATGAGCATTCACAAACGTGGAGGTGTTGAAAGTAGTTTTGATATTTTTGTCACAATTCCTGACGAAGAGGATGTTATCTTAGAAGTCTTGGAATTGCTTCGAGGAACATCTTTGGTTAATATCCATGTCAAGGAGGAGAATCGCGAAGACATTAATGGGACTTTACAAATTTCATTTAAAAATGCAAAAGATTTAGAGCATGCTCGAAAAGTAATTACCAGTAAGACAAACTATAAAGTATATATAAATTAAGGAGTTATTATGTCAAATGTTTATGATTTAGCTAATGAATTAGAGCGCGGAATTCGTGCACTTCCTGAGTATCAAGCAGTTGCTACAGCAAAACTTGCTGTTGATGCGGATGCTGATGCCAGCGCACTTTGGTCGCAATTTGTAGAAACACAACAAAAACTACAACAAATGCTTCAAGCTGGGCAACAACCTAGCCCGGAAGAGCAAGTAGAAATGACTGCTTTAGGACAAAAAATTGAAGGCAATACTGTTCTGAAAGAATACTTTGATCAGCAGCAACATTTATCAGTATATCTTGCTGATATCGAAAGAATTGTATTCTCGCCATTAGAAGACTTAGCTAAGTAAGAATTATAAAATACATCAAGCAGTTGAGGGACTTCCTCAACTGTTTTTCTATACTTTGCTCTACCCATATTTTAGTGACAGGATAGAAATTCATAGGTGAAAATGTGTTTTATATAAATTGTGCATGCTATTTTTATTAATGTCATTCGAAAGGTAAGTAAATTTACTATTCTAATCATAAAAAATATTGACAATCTAATGTAATCTGAACTGCTTAGTTTGAAACCAAGTTGAACTGATGCATTCACTAGAAAGTCGCGTAACTCTTTGACTTAATCATAAGATGAGGAGAAGTGTGATGAATTTTTTGACATTAAGCTACTATTTTTCTTGACTTATTAATAATTGTTATGCCACAGGTAATTGAAACAGTTAGCATAATAAGAATAATAAAAATGAGATTTGAGTAGAAAGAATTGAAAGAAAAAGTTTCAGATATTAAAAAATCATAGTCCTCTAGCTTTAGAATATTAGTCTTAAGGCTGCAATACTTAAAATAATCTTATTTTTAGATACAAACATTTTCATGTTCAGTGTCTTTTTATTATGGTATAATTAAAATCTCTACAACATATATGAAATACAAATAAAGGAAATTGAATGCTTATGAAAAAAAAAGGACACTAGAGTAAAAAATATGTTACTACTATAACTTATACGACTATCAATCAGTTCCCTTTTGCTACATAAAAAAATTTGCACGGCCATATCCTAAAAGTTTTGTAGATAGTGATAATAAGCCGGCGAATCAATTTGAGTTTTCAAGAGGGTAAATGTGTTTCAATTCTTTTATTTGATAAAGTCTATTCATATCAGTAGTAAAAATTGCACTCAATAATGCAAATTTTTTTGATAACTGCTATATTCATTATATTTTAACTTTTCTGGGAGAAGGATTAGGTTGCAGAAATTTCACATCTGACCCCTTACAAGCTACAATAAAAAATGATGAGCTTATCATTTGAACTGAAATTGCTAAAGGAAAAATCATGAAGAAAAATAAGATTAATATTAAGAGTAAACCACTGAAAATACTGTTTTTGTTTCCTATATTGGGAATGCTATTCTTTGAATTATTAAATGGTCAATTAGTAGTAGCCGATTCTGTCCCCACTATAACATCTCCGATTGAGCCTAATTGGACTACTATCACTACTGGTAGCATATCAACAACAACAGAACTTCAAGACTTGATTGATAGTGCAGGTACTACACCGACAAAGATCGAATTGTTAAATAATATATCACGTAATGATAATAGCGGAGAGTCGGGTCATCATGTACTCACTATTGCAGGGAATCAGGAAATATACTTAACTAGTGCTGATAATTCGAAAATCACTATTGACGTAACGTTCTCAGAAGATGCTACTCGAGGTGTTGCTTATGTTGATGAGGGTGGCACTCTCTTTTTAGAGAATATCATCTTAACTGGGGGAAATAGAATGACCGCTGAAGGTGGCGGTGGCGGTGTCTTGTTGGGTCTTGGTTTAGGTGGTTCTACACTTGTGATGAAAGACGGAGCAGAAATCACAGGAAATAGTGCAGGGTTTGGAGCAGGGGTCTATGTCCATTCAGGTTCCCAATTATACATGTTAGGTGGCCAAATTGATAATAATACCTCAACCATTAGAGGTGGTGGAGTTTACGCATACCAAGGTGGTGAATTCTACATGGAAAATGGAGAAATTTCCAATAATATAGGGGGTTCTCAGGGTGGCGATGGTGTCTATATTGATGGTTCCTCAAACCTAAACTCTCTTTTTACAATGACAAATGGTGTGATAACACATAATGGTTCAGCATCTAGTCCTGGTGGTGGAGTGATACTAAATAATGCCACCTTCAATCTAGCTGGTGGCGAAATTAGCTACCATTATGGAATTGGTGGTGGCGGTGGTGTAGCGGTTACAGACAGCATTTTCAATATGTGGGGAGGAACGATAAAAAATAACACAAATTATTATGGTGGTGCAGTGACTGTGATAGGTAGCATGGGAGAAACTAGTTTTGATTCCGCAGTTTGTAGCACTTTTAATATGTATGGGGGAACCATTGGTGGCGATAGTGAATCTGATGCCAATACTGGGTCTTATCCAGGAGTTATGATTGGTAATGCTGGATGGAACAAACAGGGTGGAACCTTCAATATGTATGGGGGAAAAATTTCACACAATGTATCTTCTGGAGATTTTAAACATGGTGGTGGTGTCTTTGTCACAAACTACGGAGTTGCTAATATTTCAGGAAATTCGGAAATTTCGTACAATCGTTTGACAAGTAATGGCATAGGCGGTGGAATAGGCGTTTATTTTGGAAAATTAACAATTAGCGAAAATGCTATTCTTACTAATAATATTGCAGGTTCAGGCGGTGGAATTTACGCTGGTTATTCTGATGTTAATATAACTAATGCAACCATAAAAAATAACACTTCTCTAGAAAATGGTGGTGGATTATTTTTAAACTCTTCAAATGATTACAGTATTCAAAATGTAATAATAAGTGGAAATACCGCTCAAAATGATGGCGGTGGAATTTATTTGACAAGTTCTGCCAGTCTTCACTTAAATGGAGGAGAAATCAGTGACAATATTGCCTCTAACGATGGTGGTGGGATCTTTGATGTAAAATATCCTGATTTTTCTAATTTATTTCTTCCAAAAGATGCTGAGCTTACGTTTTCAAATAACAAGGCATCGAAAAAGACAGTTGCTACCACTCTTCCAACTATTGGAGATTGGAGTGGGAAAGTATTGAAGACATCAATTGATGGGGAACAATTTACTGGGGTTATAAAGGATAAAATTAATGACTATTTGGCGAATGGTGGTGATTTAAACAAGTTAATCGTTTTTAATAATTATGATATAAACATGCTTTCAGAAGACTATTTTTATACAGTACTATTTGAAAGTAATGGGGGAAGTCAAGTTTCATCACAACTCGTAACAGATAATGGGACAGGTTTGGTTGAAGAACCTAATGAGCCTACAAAAGATGGGAATAAATTTCTTGGTTGGTTCAAAGATGAAGATTTGACAGAAGTATATGATTTTTCTACATTTGTAAGCTCGGATATAACATTATATGCAAAATGGGAGGAAAGTCCATCAGAAATCGAAAAATATACTATCTCTTATGAGTTGAATGGTGGAATAAATGCAGAAAGCAACCCATTAACTTATTTGTATGGTGTAGGCGTCCCAAGTTTTGCAGATCCTACTAAGGAAGGTTTTAAGTTCACAGGTTGGACTGATGAAATTGGTGACGTAATAACAAATATCTCCGATTCTGAAAAAGGAGATAAAATTCTATATGCAAAATGGGAGAAGAACTTAGTAAGTGGTAAAGAAGAAACAACTACTGGTAATAAGAAGACAAATAGCTTGCCAAAAACGGGAGAAGTTCATAATAATGGAATAGCAATAGTGGGTCTAGTTATTGTTTTCTCATTTGGTGGTTACATCGCCTTCAAACTAAAAAAAGCTTAATCAGTATATATTCTGATAATGCCATGATTAGAAAAAATAACTGAACAACAGTTATTAAAGAATACTACTAAAGATGATATAATAGGTAAACGTTCGACAGATAACTTTGATTAACACCTCTCAAATGCTAAAATAGGACCAATAAACTGGAAAGTATTAATTATTAGAGGGAAATATAGCCGAGTAAATTTCATTAGGAATGGTTCGAGCAGGAGGAATTGGTATACTTTTGACCAAAGCTATTGGGCAGTACAACTATGGGAGAATTTCAGTTATTATTTTAACAATATTTTTAACAATGATAACTGTTGAATTAATGGTTGGACGTTTAAAAAATCTTATAAGATAGGAGGATGGGAAAGAATGCATGCAATTAGATTGCCATTGGAGGGAACTTACAATACTCGTGAGCTAGGTGGATATCCTGTACCACTTGGGATTACTTCATGGAAAAAATTTCTGCGTAGTGATAGCCTCACTCATATGACTGAGAGCGATAAAGAGTATATGAAAATTTACCCAGTGACTACCATTATTGATCTTCGAAGTCAGCGAGAGGTTGAAGAAGAACCTGATCCAGAGATATCTGGAATTGATTATTATCACTTACCGATTGGTGTGGTAGAGATTGATGATGTGACTAAGGTGCTAAATCCTAAAAGCTCCACTTTTATTGTTGATTTTTATATCCAATGTTTGGAAGAAAGCACCGATAATATCCGCCAGATTTTTGAGCACTTTGCTACAGAAACTGGGTGTGTTGTATTTCATTGTGCAGCTGGCAAAGATCGAACAGGAATTATTGCGGCCCTACTTTTGAGCCTTGCAGGGGCTTCTAAAGAAGACATCGTAGCCAATTACCAAACGACTTATACCTATCTTAAAGCAAATCCCATTTATACGAAAGAACGAGCAGTTTATGCTCGAGAACTATTGTATTCTTCACCTAACTATATCAAGCGTGCCCTTTCCTATCTTGATGAAAATTATCAGGGAACAAGAAATTATTTAATGGAAATTGGACTCTCTGAAATTGCAATTCAAAGAATTCTAGAAAATTTCATTCAAAAGAAAGTGTCAATTCGCTAGTCCTATAGGTAAAGTATAGAAATTGAGCAAATACAAATAAAATAATCCTCTACGAATGCTGATTAAAAGTATGTGTAGAGGATTTTTATTTATTGTCACTTGAAATCTATTGTTCAACGCATCAAGCAAAAATGACATAATATTAAGAGTTTATATTGCTTCAAAAAGCTTATAAAACCATAAAAATCAAAATAGAAGTGCAATTTTGAACGAGATTATAAGACTTATTCATCTATCTTTATTCAGTTACGAAATAATAGCTATGGGTGGATATTATGAAAAAGAAAAGTTAAACATTGCAAACAATATTTTATATTTACGTAGAATTAACAAATGTAAAATATTTCAAGACAAGCAAGTGTAAAACGGGAAAGTAATGAAGGTATTCCAGATGTACGCAATTGTATTATCTAATCAGAAATATAGAATGTTTCTATCTTAGATAAATCATAAAAGCGTTAGAGATGTCTTATAAGGTATTTTTTGAATTTAATGAGAAAGCAAATACAGAAGTTGAAATGCTTAATAGGTATTACTCATAGGCAGTGTAAGCTTTGGCGTTTATAAAAACTTTACTGCTATCAATACCCATACGGTGATTGAAAAAGAAGTGATTGAGCAAAAAGTTGTAGGTACCAATAAAGTTGAAAACTTTGTAGAGGAATTTGCGATAACGTATTTTTCGTGGCAACAAGCACAAGAAGCGCAGGAACAACGAAATGAACAATTAAAGAATTACTTCACGGAGGAACTTCAACTGTTAAATAACGAAATGATTCGAGCAGATATTCCTACCACTTCTACTGTTCAGAAAATACAAATATGGAATGTGAATACCAAAAATGATACTGATTTTGAAGTCGCTTTTTCTGTCCATCAACTTATTACAGAAAATGACAACAAGAAATTCAGTGTATCCACTTATCAAGTAACTATTCATATTGATGAAGTTGGCAATATGGTTGTCATTCAAAATCCAACCATCACAAGTAAACCGCAAAAATCAGATTATGAACCTAAACTAGTTGAAAGTGACGGTACAGTTGACACTAGTACAACAGAGGAAATTAATACGTTCTTGGAAACATTCTTTAAACTATATCCAAAAGCAAGTGCTGACGAACTCGCTTATTATATCAGTAACAATGCCTTACCTATCATCAACAAGGATTATATATTTGTGGAACTAGTGAATCTGGTTTATACACAAGCCGATAATCAAGTGACAGCTACAGTCACAGTGAAATATTTAGACCAAGAAACAAAGACTACTCAGCTTTCACAATTTGAGCTAACCTTATTGAAAATGAAAATTGGAAAATAAATAGATAATCTAAAAGAGCTATTACAAATGAAATTAACTTTTGTAATAGCTCTTTTTTCTTCTATTCTACTTAAATTGTTTTTCAGCCATACCAAAAATGATATTCGTAAATTCATCTGGTGGTTCTATGCAACCATTATCAAGCCATTCCCTAAGAACACCTAGAATACCATGCAACATATATTGAAATGAATAATGGAAGTTATTTTCACTGAACTCTTTCTTATCTTTCATAAATGATAATGTTTCCTCGTACCCCTCTGCAATCACACTCTTTATATAAGGGCTTTCTATATGGGAACGAAAGAACTCTTTATAGAACGTTTGATTTTCATAAATAACATAGATTAATTGTGATTTATCTGTTCCTGTCCAGCCGTCTGGAAATGCTTCAAAAATTAATTCCTTTTCCAACGATTCAAACAAATCAAAAATATCTTGATAATTGCGATAAAATGTCGCACGGTTTATTTCCGCTTCTGCGCATATTTCTTTGACTGTAATTTGTTCTAGTGAACTCTCATTTAATAGTTTATATAAGGCTTTTTTTATTGCCTTTCTTGTATACACAATTCTTCTATCTAATGACACTTATACTTTCTCCAATTCTAGTTTATACAACGTGAAATACATGATACGCAACACGTGTTTTGCAAATTACGAATATTGCTATGATGTCTCAAGTTGTACAAGTTAAGGAAAGAGGGAAAAAATGAATATTACAAATGAAATGATACATCCAGAACTACGTAGAATGGGTAGACTAATACGTACGCTTGTTCCTTATTTTAAGCCATCAACTTTTGTTAAAGCAAATAAAGGAATGAAATTGATGAAGGCAAGGTCGAGTAAAGATATGCGATTTGAACAAATTAATATTGAACGACCAAATGGTTCATCATTGAGATTATGTGTATACAGTCCAATTACTAGAAAAGAAAATGCAACAGGAATCTTGTGGATTCACGGTGGTGGTTATGGCTTAGGACGTCCAGAACAAGATGAAAATTTTATAAAAAGCTTTGTCTTGGAACACGATTGCGTTGTAGTATCTCCAGATTATACCTTATCAACAGAAGCTCCATATCCATCAGCCTTAGAAGATTGCTATTTAGCTCTTTTGTGGCTAAAACAAAATGCTAATAAATACATGGTTCGTTCGGATCAATTAATGGTGGGTGGAGACAGTGCAGGGGGTGGTCTTACATCAGCACTTACAATTTATGCTAGAGATAAAGAGAAAGTGGCTATAGCATTTCAAATGCCACTGTACCCAATGTTAGATGACCGAATGATTACTGAATCCTCACAAAGTAATGACGCTCCAGTATGGAATACAAAGTCTAATGAGAATGCTTGGAAGATGTATCTTGGTTCTCTTTATGGCTCGGATTCTGTTCCCCCTTATGCATCACCAGCTCGCTTAAAAGATTTTCGGAATTTGCCACCTGCTTTCACGTATGTTGGGAGTATTGACCCTTTCAAAGACGAGACTATTGCATATATGGAAAGTTTGAAGTCTGTAGGAATCCCTGTAAACTATAGAGTTTTCGAGGGGTGCTATCACGCCTTTGACATAATGGTTAGTAAATCTACACCAGCAAAAGAAGCAAAGAAACTTCTAATGGAAAACTTCGCATATGCTAAAAATAATTACTTTGCTGAACAACCAAAAAATAAGAAAGAAGGACATTTTTTATGAAAAAAGTATTAGTAACTGGAGGAACAGGGTATCTTGCAGGTTGGATTATCAAAAAATTGATCGAAAAAGGATATGAAGTAAAAACAACAGTACGTTCCAATGAAAAAGGAGAGTTAGTTAAATCTATGTTGAGCCATGAAAAAATAGATACTGCTAACTTCTCCTATATCATTGCTGATTTGAATGATGAAAGTAGTTGGGATAATGCTATGGCAGAAATCGACTACGTACTGCATGTTGCTTCTCCATTAGGTGGAGAGAATCATAATGATGTTCGCTTAATTGATATAGCTAAAAACGGAACATTGAATGTCGTGAGTTCTGCTATAAAGGCAAAAGTAAAGAAAATTGTAATGACTTCATCACAAGCAGCGAACTACCCAGAAAAGAATGATACAAATCAGAAGGTAGATGAAACGTTTTGGACTGACTTAAACAACAAGTCTATTACAAATTATATGCGTTCTAAGATATATGCTGAAAAAAGTGCTTGGGAAGTTATTGGAAAACAGAACTTTACAAAGTTAGTGACAATTTTACCTGGTGCTATTTTAGGTCCATTCATGGATAAGAGAAGTGGTAGCACAGACCAGCTATTTGAAATGCTCATAAAAGGTACTCCAAGTCCTAAAGTTATTTATCCAGTTGTTGATGTTAGAGACTTAGCCAATTTACACATTTTGGCTTTAGAAAGTGCTAAAGCAGATGGACAAAGATTCATAGCCCAAAGCGAAGAAATGACTATGCCAGAAATGGCTACAATACTTAAAAATAATCTTGGCGAAAACGGTAAAAAGGTTCGTACAATGGTGATACCTAGTTTCGTTGTAACGCTTGGAGCTAAATTTAGTCCACCTATGAAAGTTCTCTTAACTATGATTAATTTAAAATATCACCGTACAAGTCAAAAAGCTAAGTCATTATTAAACTGGAAACCTCGTTCAGCAAAAGAAACAGTGATTGATTCTGCAAAATATTTGATTGAAAACAACTTAGTATAACTATTGACTAAAAAGGATAAGAGGAAGAATCCTAAAGAATGTAACCATTTTATTGTAAAAATTGTAATCTCATTATATCCATAGTTCAAGGCGGTAGTTTGAAATCTAAGCTACTGCTTTATTTTATTTCCCACGTATCATAAAAAAGCATGGTAGCTTCTGGAGGTCTATCATGTTAAATCAGGAATTTAGTTTTAAATTCTCAACAGTTAAATATACAGAAAGCATACACAAACATACAATTGTTCATGCGATTGACCGTTTTTCTAAGATGGCTGGCATTCATAGAATAAAGATTCACGCTTTACGTCATTCTCATGCTTCCTTGTTAATTAGTATGGGAGAAAACCTCTTAATCATCAAAGACCGCCTAGGTCATGAAGATATTGAAACAGCGCTAGGAACATATGGACATCTATATCCAAATAGTAACTTTGAAGTGGCTAATAAATTGAATGGAATTATTTCATTTCAACCAGCGAAAGAAAATCTTGATTCTTCCCCAAAAAACCAGTTCACTGTAAGCTACAGAAAAAACGAGCAACTAAATAGTGCAATAAAAGTGCAATGAGGAATAAAAAAGAGCTGAAAACCTTTATCAATAAAGGCTTTCAAGCTCTCCGTTTACTATTCCCACTCTGGATTTTGGGTGAGCCATATAAGGCGAAATGCAGTAAAATTAGGAAATATGGAAACAGATAAAACGCTATAAATAATAAAAAATAAAATGAAAAGTGCAAAAAGTGCAATGAATGCATTCTGATCAAGCCTGTGAAAGACACTATGATATAAGTTCTAAAATTCAATATTCAAAAATAAAAGACGTTCAATATCGAACGC
>CAZPYI010000044.1:0-16095 GCA_964590305.1 uncultured Streptococcus sp. | reverse complement strand
GTTATGACGTTTGTATGGATGCATGGTGAAGAAGAAGCAGTTATTAGAAGATATATGAAGGAGATTTTTAATGCTGGAATTAAATCCCTCTGTATTGAATCTCGTCCTCATAAGGAGTTCTTGCAGGAAAAATGGTGGGATGATGTCAGCGTAATCATAGACGAGTGTGAAAAATTAGGTATGACCTTATGGATTTTAGATGATAAGCATTTCCCGACAGGATATGCATCTGGAGAAATTCAAAAAAATTATAAGCATTTACAAAAAGAATTTTTAAGTTTTACAAAGTTCGATTTTGTAGGTCCGAGAAAGAATGCTGGCATCATTTTAGATTGGGCTAGTGGAGGTTCAAGACCCAACATTATGGCTGTGGGTGTAGAAAACGATGTTCAGGATGATATAAATTCTGAGGACTCAAATATTATTTCAGTAGTAGCGGCGCGAAAAAAAAGTTTTAAAGAAATCGAAGAGGAGTCATTGCTAAGCCTGACGCATTTGGTCAAGGGAAAGACATTATACTGGGATATGCCCGAAGGCGAATGGAGTGTTTACATTTTCTATACAACACAAGAGGGCGGAGAACAGGCTACTGAAGGCTATTTAAATCCATTAATTCCTGAAGCTACTGATGTTCTTATTGACACAGTTTATGAAAGTCATTACAAGCATTTTACTGATAAATTTGGAACAGTTATTAATGGATTTTTCTCTGATGAACCTCGCTTTGGAAATGTTAAAGGTCCAGATGCAATCTTGGGAAAAGTAGATATGCCCATACCTTGGAAGGAAAATCTAGAACAAATATTTTCTGAAAAGTTAGGATGGGATCTTAACGAAACGTTACTAAATCTGCCACTTCTATTTACTGGTGAGTCACCAAAAGCTAATGAAATGCGCTACCAATACATGGATATGGTGACAAAACTTTATAGTGACAATTTTTCAAAACGGATTGGGAATTGGTGTCAAAACCATGGTGTCCAATACATAGGTCATGTTATCGAAGATAATAACGCCCACAGTAGATTAGGCTATGGTGCTGGTCATTTTTACCGATCAATGGCGGGTCAAGATATGGCGGGAATAGATGTTGTATTACATCAATTAGCACCTCAACAAAACAATGGTTATTTTGACTCCTTTACTTCTACAGGATGGGATGGTGAGTTTTTCCATTTCGCATTAGGGAAAATGGGGGCTTCATTAGGTTATTTGGACCCTAAGAAAAAGGGCAGAATAATGTGCGAAGTTTTCGGAGCATATGGGTGGTCAGAAGGGATTAAGTCAATGCTCTGGATGGCAAATCATTTGTTAGTTCGAGGAGTGAATTACTTTGTACCTCATGCCTTTACTATGAAGGATTTTCCAGACCCAGATTGTCCACCACATTTTTATGCCAGCGGGAAAAATCCACAATTCAAATACTTCCATTATTTGATGGGATACATGAATAGATTGGGATATTTATTTAGTGGTGGAGAGCACAAATCAGATATTGCTGTTTTGTATAATGCAGAATCAGAATGGTCAGGAAAAAGTATGCTGATTCAAAAGGTAACAAGACAGTTGACTGAGAATCAGTTTGAATTTGATATTGTATCGGCAGATATGATAAATGATTGTTTGACTTCGACAGATGGTGGTTTTGCGATTAACAACAAAAAGTTTAAATTGATAATTGTTCCATATTCTGAACGCTTGCCAGAAAGAACTGTGCAAAAATTATTAGATTTAGCTACAAAAGGCATTCAAATTATTTTTGTAGATGCAATAGTAGAAGCATCAAGTGAAAATACTGACATTGCTGCTCAACTGAGAGAATTAGCCAAAAAAATAAAAGTAGTCTCTTTAAGTAATATTTGTCAAACCCTAACTGAGATGGAAGCAGACAAGCTGGTTTTGAATAAAGAAGTCCCATACCTACGATATTTTCACTATAAGCAAGAAGAAAAATCAGTTTACATGCTTTTCAATGAAAACACGTATGAGAAGACAGAATTTAAAGTTCAATTTCCAAGTAATAATGAACTCATCGGCTATGATCCTACTTTAAATCAATTGAGAAAACTTTCTAGTGAAGAAGATTTCTACTTTATTGAACTAGATAAAGGAGAAGCAATCATTATTTTTGAAAGTAGCGACAAATTAGAAATTGAGGGACATAGAGAAGAAGGGGGAGAAAAAGAAGAAAAAATTGAAAATAATCTATGGGAAATAGATTTTGTGGACGCAGATATGCAGGAGGTTATTGAGAGTCAAGGAATACCAGTATTGGGAGTAGCAGATCAATTTGAAAATTACTCTGGAACTATTGTTTATTCGACAACTATTCAGGGAGTGAGAGAGAATGCTAGTTTAGAAATTGAAGATGCATCGGAAGTTGTATCTGTATATATCAATGATCAATTGATAGGAACACGGATAAGTAATCCATACCATTTTGATTTAAGCAACCAACTAAACAAACAGAAGAACAGTCTGCGAATTGAAGTGACAAATAATTTAGGAAGACAAATGCGTGATTATTTATCTCAGTTTATATTACTTGACCCATTGGGAATTAGTGAGTCAGTAACATTGAAATCAAATTTAAGGAGGTTAACTAATGAATAATAAAGAAATAGCTCAAAATATCTTAGCCGAAGTGGGTGGAAAACAAAATGTGGAATCTGTTACACATTGTATTACTAGATTACGATTTATTTTGAATGATTTTACTCTTCCAGATAAGGAGAAAATATCCAATCTAGATGGGGTTATATCTGTCCTTGTACAGGGTGGGCAATTTCAAGTAGTTGTAGGTAACAAAGTGAACGATATATACTCCGAAGTAAAGCAAGAGTTAGGGGATATAGAAGTGCCAAGTGCTTCAAAAGAAAAAACGAAAAGATCTGTTTTTGATACGTTTACTTCAACTATTTCTGGTATTTTTACTCCTGTGCTAGGACCATTGGCTGCATCAGGTACTATTAAAGGTATTTTAGCGATATTACAAATTTCAAACTTACTTTCAGAAACATCGGGAACTTATCAAATTTTATATGCTTTATCAAATGCATTTTTCTACTTTATGCCAATTTTACTTGGTGCGTCAGCTGCCAAGTATTTCAAAATGAATACTTATGTTGGGATGATTATTGGTGCATCGATGGTATACCCGTCACTTATCCCATACGCATCAGAAGGAAAACTAGATTTTTTAAGTATTCCTGTTAACATGATGGATTACACTTCCTCTGTTTTTCCAGCGATTATTGCGGTTTGGCTAGCTTCAAAATTAGACAAATTGGCACAGCGTTTTCCATTAAAAGATTTAAGCTTTATTATACAACCGTTATTTGTTCTTCTAGTCACTGTGCCAGTTTCATTAATAGTAATCGGTCCTATTATTTCAACATTAAGTGGATGGTTAGCTATTATTGTTAACAATGTATACAACTTTAATCCTATTCTAGGAGGTGCAGTTATAGGTGGACCTTGGATTATTATGGTTATGTTTGGCTTGCACTGGGCATTTATTCCTATATTCATCAATAACATTGCGACACAAGGTTTAGATCCCGTCATGGGATTATTACTCGCCAATCAGTTTGCAATGGCTGGTGCTGCATTTGCAGTAGGTTTGAAAACACGAAATGAAAAATTAAAAACGTTATCTTTTTCTACAGGAGCGACCACTTTAATAGGTGTTAGTGAACCAACACTATATGGTGTTCTACTGCCCTACAAGAGACCATTAATAGCAGCAGTTATAGGTGGTAGTATTGGAGCAATGATTGCTGGTGCCGCGCATACAGTTCAATATGCGTTTGGAGGGTCGGGATTTTTAGGGATTCCGTTGATTATCAATACTTCTGGGATAGATGCAGGATTTTATGGAGGTGTAGCCTCACAAGTAGTCGGTTTTGTAGCAGCATTTATCATTACTTATCTATGGGGATTCAAGGATAAAGAAACTGATGACGCAGCACAAACACATACTGTTGTAGAGAATTCATCTGTCAATGAAACAATATCCATCAATAATATTGTATCTGGCGAAATCATCCCATTATCAGAAGTGACTGATAAAGTGTTTTCTGAGGGAATGCTAGGACAAGGATTAGCAGTTAGACCCTTGGAAGGCAAGTTCTATGCTCCTTTTGATGGTATCGTTACAACTGTTTTCCCAACTAAACATGCCATTGGTTTAACTAGTCTCCAAGGTGTAGAATTACTAATTCATGTCGGTGTAGATACTGTTGAACTTAATGGTAAATTTTTCAAAACATTTGTTAATCAGGGAGACAAAGTAAAAACAGGAGATTTGATATTAGAAGCAGATTTAAAGGCAATTTCTGATTTAAACTATTCAACAATTACGCCAATTGTTATAACGAATACAGATTCATTTAGTTCAGTAACTACAAATCAAAATGAAGTGCATGTAATGAGTTAATAAAAAAGAAAGTACCCCAATCATCAGATGTTTCGTCTAACTTCTGGGGTGCTTTTCCTGTTTATTATTGGGTGTTTTCAATGTGTGGTATAAATCAACTATACATTTTCAAACTAATGACATCCTAGTCACTCTACTTTAGTGATTGAATATCACCCACTACTTTTTTGATGATCGCGAAAATTTCTCGGAGACATTTGGTATTTTTCATTGAAAATTTTATAGAAATAATTGATATTACTGATACCTACATTGTTACTAATCCCTCTTATTGAAATCTCTGTTGACTCTAACAAAAAGCATGCCTGTTTAAGTCGGTGTTCGTTAAGTAACTCTGTAAATGTATGAGAGGTTTTATCTTTAATGAGGTTGGATAGATAATTTTTATTATAGGATAATTTCAATGCCAATTTATCCAATGTTATAGTATCATATTCCAATTCGATCAGTCTTAAACATTTGACGATCGTTTGATTCTGACTTTTTGGGAAGTGGTTTCCACTAATCGTGTAGTCAGTATTGCCGATTAATTCCATCAAAAGGATAGGAATATAAAATCGCAAGGTTTCATTTGAAAATATCGTATTTGTAAAATAGTTGTTAAGGATTTGCTCTAAGATGATGGGAACATCATTTGAACAATGGCTTTTGAAGACGATGAATTCACCGATTGAACGTTCGGAAAAATCTTGCATTAAAAATGTAAAGATTGAACTATCTTGGTTATTGATTTTTAATAACCAATCCAAGTCAAATTTTTCGTTTGGGAAGATGATATTGATGAGAATATCATTTTTGGATAAGGCTTTGACTTCATGACTACTATTATTGTCCATCAATAGTAGCTCACCTTTTTTCAAATGGATATCATGTCCATTGACGATTTGATGGCACTCTCCATCAAGCATATAGTTAAACTCTAAAAAATTATGAGAATGTTTTGGATAGTCAGCAAATCGAGGATGTTTACTAATATAGACAAAATTATTTTTCAAGAAAAATTTTTTAATAAACATTAAATCGCGATTTTGCACATTGAGATAGGCGTTAGTTGGATAGTTCATAACGAACTTATTATCTTTTTTTTGTAATTCTTCAATAGTTGTATTGCCATATAGGTATTCTTTAACTAAAGTATTTAGCAAAATATTCCCTCTCTTCCTTTTTTTAAATGTTATTTTGATAATTAAACTGTAGTAGCTAATAAATGCTCATCTATATTCTAATATATTTTTCAAAATAATAAATAGTTTAATCAATAATATGTAAAATTGTTATTGGATGATATGGGAATTTGTTAACGTAAATTTGCTATCGAAAAGATGGATAAGGGATATTGTAAACGGATACACTAAAGTTTAAGATTAACACATAAACAAAAAGGAGGTTTTAATATGAGTGGTGGTAGTTCATCGGGTGGGAAGCATAGCACTTTTGCAGTTTCGCTTACAAATTTTTTAGATAGTGGCTGTATTGTTGCAGGTGCTAGTGGCTTGACCTTATGGCAAAATGAATTTGGTTTAAGTAGTTTTATGATTGGTCTTCTAGGTGCAGTTTCAGCAAATGCCTTTGGTTCAGCAGTTGGGGCACTTATTGGAGGCTATTTAGCAGATAAATTTGGTCGGAAGTTCATTTTAGAGTACAACATGTTAGTCTACATGGTTGGAGCGTTATTTGTCGTCTTTGCTATGAATCTTCCAATGTTGTTGGCTGGATTTGTGATATTAGGTCTTTCTGTGGGTGCCGGAGTGCCAGCTTCATGGACCTACATTTCTGAGACAGCTGATACAGGTAATCGTGCAAGAAATATAGGAAGTTCTCAGTTTGCTTGGTCATTGGGACCAGCCATTATTTTTACACTTGGTACAGTAATGGCACCGTTAGGTTTGCTTGGAAATCGTCTCTTGTTTGCGCTTTTATTTGTTGTTTCTTTCATTGCATGGTTACTTCAGAGAAAAATTGAAGAGAGTGCTGCATTTGAAGAAGAAAAAGCTCGTCGAGTGGAATCTAATGTTCAAGAAGAAAGCATGTTTAAAACGTTATTCTCAAAAGCAGTTAATGTAAAAGCCATTCTTTTCTTAGTGGGCGTTTATTGTTTATGGAATCTAGTAGCAGGAGCGATGGGATTCTTTATGCCATTTGTTTATGAATCAGTTGGTGGTCTTAGTGGTGCTCAGTCCAACTTGTTAAACGCCGCTCAATGGATATTGATTGCTGCTGGAACTTATTTCATTTTCGCAAAACTTGGGGATAGAATGAGTCAAAGGCTCTTATTCTTTATTGGAGCAGCTTTAGCAGCTTTAGCTTGGGTAGTATTAACATATGTTAGTATGAGTCTAACATTTATGTGGGTATTCGTTATATTGTGGGGCGTATCTGCAGGGATTGGTGCTCAAGCTTTCTATGCATTGTGGGCAACCGAACTATTTGCAGCCCGTTATCGTGGTGGTGCTCAGGGTGTCATGTTCTTCGCCGTACGTGGTGCTGCAGGCGTATGGTCAATGATTTTCCCCGTAATTCTGTCAAGCTTAGGGTTCAAAGTTGCAGGAACGTGTATGATTATCTTCCTATTACTCAGCTTACTCATTGGTACAATCTGGACTCCTAAAACTCAAGGAAAAAGTCTGAAAGAAATCGAAAAAGAGCGATATGGAGCATTAGAATAGGAGGCACTTACTAGTGAAAGATTTTATAGCAATAGATATTGGTGCAAGCAGTGGCCGTCTTATTCATGGCTATCTAACAGAAGACAATAAATTAGAAACCAAGGAAATTCATCGGTTTAAAAATGGTTTTTATTTTATCGATAACCATGACCGTTGGGCTATAGACAGTCTGATAAAAGAGATTTTTCTTGGTTTGGAGAAGGCTAAGAAACAAGGTATTGATTCAGCCATATTGGGAATTGATACCTGGGGTGTTGACTATGTATTGGTCGGAGATGATGGCAATAAACTTGCTGACCCAATCAGTTATCGTGACAATCGCACTCAGAATAAAATAACGGAACTTTCAGCTAAAGTTTCTAAGGAAGAAATCTATAAAAAAACAGGCATTCAATTTTTGGAATTCAATACCTTATACCAACTTTATGTAGAAGATCGAGAATTACTGAAAAAAGCAAAAAAACTCCTTTTAATACCAGATTACATTGGTTATATCTTGACTGGTAAAGCGGTCACAGAGGTAACAAATGCCTCTACCACTCAGATGCTGAACCTTCGAGAAGAATTATTTGATATTGATTTGCTTGAAGCAATCGATTGTGATGCCGGATTGTTTAGTCCATTAGTTGACTCTGGAACGATTTTAGGGAAAGTTCAGGAGAAGTATTATGAGCAGTTTGATTTGCCAGAGATAGAGGTTGTAACGGTTGCTACACATGATACAGCAAGTGCAGTAGTCGGCGTACCAGTTGTTTCTCAAGAAGAATCCTGGGCCTTTCTTTCAAGTGGTACTTGGTCCTTGATTGGTGTTGAACATCCGGTGCCAATTAACACACCTGAAGCTTTTGAAAATAATTTCACAAACGAATGGGGTGCTTACGGCACGTATCGCTTTTTGAAAAATATCATGGGAATGTGGATCGTTCAAGAAGTTCAACGATTATGGGAAGATGGCAGTTTGTCTTTCCCAGAGATTGCAAAAGCAGCGACAGCAACGCCATTCTACCAATCGCTTATTGATGTCACAGATGTACGATTTACTAATCCAGAAAACATGATTCTTGAAATTCAAGAGGCTTGTGAGGAAAGTGGACAGAAAATTCCAAAGACAATAGGTGAGTTGGCAAACTGTGTCTATTCAAGCTTAGCAGTTAGCTATCAAAAGGAATTGAAAACTTTAGAAAATATTACTGCTACAAAAATTGATGCCCTCTACATTGTTGGAGGCGGTTCAAATGTTGATATTTTAAATCAAATTACTGCTAATTTGACTGGTGTGAAAATATACGCTGGACCAAGTGAAGCAACAGCAATAGGGAATTTGGCAGTCCAAATGATTGCTGAAGGGGAAATCCAAAATGTTGCCAGCGCCCGAAAAATTATTCATGATTCTTTTGGGGTCAAGCATTTTATTCCAGAGGAAAAATAAAAAATTGTAAAAAAGAAAGAAGGAAAAATATTATGTCAAGTAAGATTGAAGCACGTTTTGATGATGCAAAAGAACAGTATGCAGCCATTGGGGTAGATGTAGATGCCGCACTTAAGACTTTGAAGAAAACTAAAATTTCTATGCATTGCTGGCAAGGCGATGATGTTAAAGGATTTTTAAATCCTGATGGAGAGCTGACAGGCGGTATTTTATCAACAGGAAACTATCCTGGTGCAGCCCACACACCTGAGCAATTAAGACAAGATGCTGAAAAAGCTTTTTCACTCATTCCAGGAAGTCATAAATTTAATCTACATGCTATCTATGTTGATACTGATGAAGTTGTGGACTTAGATGCCATTGAACCTAAACATTTTGAAAAATGGGTGGAATGGGCTAAAGAAAAAGGTATCGGACTTGACTTCAACCCAACATTCTTTTCACATCCAATGATGAAAGACGGCTACACTTTGGCACATCCAGATAAAGCTGTTCGAGATTTCTGGATTGAACACGGAAAACGTTCGCGTAAAGTTGCAGAGTACATCGGTAAAGAGCTAGGTCAACCTGTATACAATAATTTCTGGGTACCAGACGGCAGCAAAGATAATCCAATTGATCGTTTATCACCTCGTCGCCGTTTGATGGAATCTTATGACGAAATTTTCTCTGAAGAAATTTCAGAAGACTATACTATTGACACTGTTGAATCAAAATTGTTTGGGATAGGTGCAGAAGCTTATACAGCTGGTAGTCATGAATTTTACATGGGCTATGGCATTAGTCGTAAGAAAACAATATTGATGGATGCTGGTCATTTCCATCCAACGGAAGTTATTTCAAATAAAATTTCAAGTTTAGCGTTGTTCTCTGATAAATTAATGCTTCATGTTTCTCGTCCCGTTCGTTGGGATTCTGACCATGTTATTATTATGGATGATGAATTGCAAGAAATAATGAAAGAAATTGTTCGTAATGGTTTACTTGACCGGACAGCGATTGGCTTGGACTTCTTTGATGCCACTATTAATCGCGTGGCAGCTTGGGTAATCGGTGTACGTAATGCTCAAAAAGCTTTACTTAAAGCCTTACTTGAACCAGTTCAAACACTAAAAGACATCGAATTGGAGTTTGATTACACTTCTCGCCTTGCTTTAACAGAAGAATTTAAAAGCTTACCATTTGGCGCAGTTTGGGATAAATTCTGTGAAGACGAAGGTGTCCCAGTTGGTACAGCTTGGCTTGACGATGTTAGAAAATACGAAGAAGACGTTCAATTCAAAAGATGATAGAAGGAATGGAGAAAAAAATGTCTAAATATTCAATTATAGATGCACCCTTTGTGAAAGAAATGTGTGATACAACCACCAATATGTATCTTCATGGATGGGATGAGCGAAATGGCGGTAATATCTCGGTGCTTCTAGATGAAGCAGAAGTTAAGGAATATCTAGATGTTACAAAAGTACAGCGCGTTATTGAAACTATCTTTGATGCGTCGAAACTTGCTGGAAAATACTTTTTAGTTACTGGTTCTGGGAAATATTTCAAAAATGTTCTCAAAGAGCCTGAAAAAAATATTGGTGTCATCCGCGTTCAGGAAGATGGCAAACATTTGGATCTTTTATGGGGATTAGAAGATGATGCAGTGCCAACTTCCGAACTGCCATCACATTTCATGAGTCATATTTCACGCTTGGCTGTTGATCCTGAAAATAGAATCGTCATGCATTGTCATGCAACGCATTTATTGGCAATGACATTTACGCATTCATTAGATCCTAAAGAATTTACACGGACTTTATGGCAAATGTGCACTGAGTGTTTAGTTGTATTTCCAGAAGGTGTTTCAACAATTCCTTGGATTGTACCAGGTACGAATGAAATTGGTCAAGCAACCGCCAAAGCCATGCAAGAAACACGTCTCGTTATTTGGCCTTTCCATGGCATCTATGGTTCAGGTCGTGACATGGATGAAACTTTTGGATTGATTGAGACAGCTGAGAAGGCTGCAAAAGTTTATACCTATGTCCAAGCTCAAGGTGGCGTAAAACAAGTGATTACCGATAAGAATCTGTGGGATTTGGCTATAGCATTCGGTGTTACGCCTAAAGAAGGTTATTTAGGAGAATAAACGTTATGTGACTAGTAGATGGGAGGTTTGAAGTAAATGAAAAAAGCAGTTCGAATGACGGTTTTTCCAGATAAACATGAAGAATACAAAAAGAGACATGATGAACTTTGGCCAGAAATGAAAGATATGCTAGCAAATCATGGCTGTACCAGCTACACTATCTGGCTTGATGAAAAAACCAGCACGTTATTTGGTTATTTAGAAATCGAAGATGAGGTATTATTTGCTAAAACAGCAGATACTGAAATTAATCGCAAGTGGTGGGATTATATGGTTGACGTTATGGATACCCATCCTGATAATTCTCCAGTTTCTGTTGATCTAATTAATGTTTTTGAACTTTAAAATAAGAGCAACAAATAATTTCGTAGCTATTTAATGGCAGGTAAATCTTTAATTCTATGCAGATATCTTTTAGCTTATTAAATGCCGAGAAAAGTAAATGAATTGAAAATTGAAAAGATAATTTGATATCATTGTTTAAAGGTTGACTAATCCAGAAGTAAAAGCGCGTGTTTTAGCTGTAAAAATGCAAAAAATGATGAGAATTAGTCATCAATTGTTGCTCTCCTATTGAAACAGCTAAAGCGTTTGAATTAGTATTTAGAAGTTTGTTTATTTTGTTCTACATGATAGTTACTCATTGCTTTTGTAGGCATGTGATAATTTGATTCAATTGCACCTAGCGGAAACAGGAATGAGTGCAATGGTTTGTCTAGTCGAATGACTATTGCAAAAGTCAGAATGGAATTATATTCTTGCAAGCCTACCAAGGGTGATATTAATAACTAAAAAAGAAGAAGTCAAAATTAGACTTCTTCTTTTTGATGATTATAAGATAGTATGGCTTAGCATATTATTGTATGGGTTCTAGTTAAAATGACTTTAATAATAAATTATATTTAGAAATTCTTCCTTTCTAAAGTAACCCCATCAAGTGCCAAAATGGAATGCTGACTAAGAGCCCAATAAGATTGATGACCATGTAAATCATAGCACCTAATCTGATTTGTTTATCATCTGCCATCTCTCCATTGATGGCATAATAAGTGGTTAGGAATGGCGGATTTTGGTATTTTAAGAGCCAAATATTAACGGATGTAATGGTTACAAAAACAATTACAAACGGTGAGACACTTGAACTTGTAATCAAAGGGAGAACCATTAGGACAAACATTGTAACTGCTGCAGTCAGTGAGACCAAAAGAAAACGAGCAGCGTAAATCATCAGAGTGAGTACGATGATTAAGAGATAAGGATTGCCCAAAACGGGTTGAAGAACACCACTCAAGCTACTGCTTATCCATTTATCCACACCAACGGCAGGTAAAACAACACCTAAGTTTAAGGCAAATCCAATGAATAGGATAGCATTCCAAGGAATACCATTTTTGAATTGTGGAACGGAGATGACTTTTAATCCAAGTAAAATACTGAGCGCAATGAGGGAAACGATTGTTGAAGAAACACCAGTCACACGCTCCAACATCCAAAAGATTAATGTAGCGATTAAAACAAGCGCTGTAATCGTTTCTTGACGACTCATTTTTCCGAGATCAAGTAACTGGTTGCTAATAAAATCACTTGGTAATTGAACTTCTTTTTCAGGTTTATAGAAAAATTGAATGGCAAAATAGCTGAGTACTAAGAAGACAAGAGCCCAAGGTAGAGCGTAGATAAACCATGATCCCCAAGTAATAACGCTGCTCATTTGTCCTTCAATCAGGCCACGCCCTACATAGTTCATGAAAGTCGCACTCAAGAAAATAGGAGAAGCACAAACAAATCCATAAAACATTGACATGAACATTCCAGCACTGGCTTTACTTTTATGCTGATAGCCCATCGTATCACTGATTGATAAAGACAATGGCGCAGCAATTGAGCCTTTAGCATTGGTACTTGGGATCATTGGTGAAACGATAATTCCAGCTAAAAATACGGCTAAGCTTTGACCTTTGAAATTTTTGGGGAAGAATTTCATTGTGTGCAATGCGACGCGTTTCATTAGTCCAGTTTCGCTGACGGCGATTCCGATTCCTAATGCACCGATAACCATCCACCAATTGGTATTTGCAAATTGTGCAAAGGCAACTGGGAATTCAACAACTTTAAAGACGACCCATGTCGCACACATCAATAATCCAACGACGAAGTCGGGCATCACATTGAAAATCCAATAAATCACTGCACAGAAAGTTCCAAGTACAATCATTGAACTTGCAGTTAATCCTTCGGGAGCAGGTAAGACAAAACCAATAATTACCATTGCCAGTAGACCAGTAATAGCTCCTATAATTGGTTTTAACTTGATTGACTCATTCATTATTTTTCCTCCATTTTAGTGAGATCTTCTGCATTGACAGCAAATTTTGGCAGTTTACCAGATGCGAAGTCGATAATATTTTGACTAGCTCCAGTGGATAGGTTTTCAATAGCTTCTTGAGTTGTTCCTGCAATGTGGGGTGTCAAAATGATGTTGTCTGCTGAGAACAGTGGGCTGTCCATTTGTGGAGGTTCCGTTTCGAAAACATCAACAGCTGCTCCAGCAATGTCACCACTATTTAGCGCTTCTTTTAAGTCAGCTTCATTTACAATTCCTCCACGGCTGGCATTGATTAAGTAAGCGGTTTCTTTCATGACCTTAAAAGAGTGAGTGTTAATTAATCCTGAAGTATTAGCAGTCAAAGGGATGTGTAAGCTAACAAAATCAGCTTGTGTCAACAATTCATCGAGCGAACTAACTTGTGTAACGTCAGGAGAGTCAATATCAACAAAAGCATCATAGACAAGAATATCAATTCCGAGACCTTGTGTTAAGGATACGATTTGTTTACCAATATCTCCAAAGCCAACGATACCAAGAGTTTTTCCTTTGATTTCATTTCCGCCTGCATGATATCTTGACACTAACCCTGGTAATGAAGCAGAAGAATCAGAAAATTTCCCTTGACGCATTAATTGGTCAGCTCGGAAAAAGCTTCTTCCCAAAGTCATCATAGCTGAAACGGCATATTCAGCTACAGAATAAGTATTCGCTCCTCGGACATTGGCAACGAGAACATTCTGTTTACTTGCTTGAGGGATATCAATATTATCCAAACCAATACCATGACGTGATATGATTTTAAGTGCGTCACCTGCTTCAATCACTTCTTTTGGAAATGAGCTTGTTCTGACAATGACACCATAGACACCCTTGATTTCTTCCTTGAGAACTTCAGGTTGGATTGATGATGCGATTTTGACCTTAAATCCGGCGTCAATCAGCAATTGCTCGCCTTTTTTGTTAATCTTTTCGCATAAAAGAATAGTTTTAGTCATTTTTTCTCCTTTTACTAAAAATATTATGATAATTATTTCACAAACTCAGTATATAACGTACACTAACTGTAGAGTCAATCCTATTTTTTTAGCAGAAATAAAGAAATAATAATAAAAAAGTACCTAATTAAGCAATTTCTAGCTGAAATTGTGATTAATAAGATACAAATGTTATTTAATATTTTCGAAAAATACACTTACTATAAAGATGTGACAGGTATCCAAACTTCAAAGTAACGATAGCGCTCACTAGCGTCTTCATCAGCGATTAGGGGATTAAGAATTGGCAAAAATTCGGCATTGCCATTAATTTTAAGATTATTTTCAATCAAAAAACGATCGACATGTGATAGATAACTCCAATTTACCGAATCAAAAGCATCAATTTTACAGCAGGTATAGATACACGTTTGTTCAGGAACAAAGAAGGCTTCTTCTAATTGAGAAAAATCAAAAAATTCAGCATTTTCTTTATTGATGGTCAAATCACAGTAGGTTGATTCTGGTAAATCTTGAGTTAAGATGTCTTCCTTTTTGATGGTAATGGAGTGACGACAAAGAGGCATGCAATTCATAGCGATTTTTCTAGCAGCGATAGCAGATGATGTTTCATAGAGATGGTCATTTTTCAAGTGTAGATGATGCCAAGTTGCAGGACGTATTCGAAAAAAACACCGATTTTCAAAAAACGCAACATGCTCAATAGTATCTTGTAATTGTTTCATCCCAGTGAGAATGCGTTCTTGAACCTGAATCATGTGCTCCTTCTCTTCAATTTTCTTAACCATTTTCTTGTCTAACTTCCGCATGGTATAACTTGAAAAAGCTTGCTCTGTTTCTTCCACAGAAAACCCCATATTACTATATTGTTTTCTGACCATAATTTTATAAGCATCATAAGATGCGTAGCGCTTTTCTTTCTTATTAGTCTGCTTAATCGGCTGAATCAGACCAACTTTACTAAAATAGCGAACTGACTGCGGATGCATACTTAATAGTTTTGCTAATTCCCCTACTCGGTAAGACGGAGCGAATTTTTTATCTTTATTATTCAAAGTTTCTTCCTTTCTTTGACTTTTATTGTTTCTTCTTTAACATCTCATGGCGGAAAGAAGATTTTCACTATTACTATAACATATTTGAAAATCTTGTGTGTGATGTTTGGGAGAAAGAGATATATAAATCTTTTTGGATATTAGTTTAAGTAGTAGTAATTGATAATTTTCTTGACAGAGTAAGAGAAAAAATAAGATAATAAGAATAGAAGTAAGTGCAGGTATGATTATCAAAATTTGTAGAGATTTGATATCTTAAATTTATGTGATTAAAATAGATAATATAAAAAGGTGGCTGTTATGGATAGAGTGAAGTTTTATAGTCCAACGGATCTGTCCATTGGTCAGTATTTAGACAGAATAGAAAAAATTATCACCACAATAGAAAAAATAAGATTTGACGAACTTATAGATGTGTTAGAAGCATTTAATGTTTTGAAATTCTTACACTATAAAATCTATCCAGTTAATTTATCTGATGAACATATTGCCAAAGTTAAAGGTATACTTAATAAAAAGATTAATCTATATTTTGTCAGAGTAACAAAAGAAGAACTTTTGAATTATTTTAGATATTTTTTTCGACTAGAAATTCTCAAATTGAAGATAAAATTATAGAAAAGGATAATTACATTCTTTTCAGAGAAGATTTTTTTGAGTGTTTTGACAAATATAAATTATTTGAAAAAATTTGTGATAATGACTTAGAAAAAAATATTAAGAAATACTCGATTCCAATTTTTTATTTTTTAAAAACCAATTTTTTTATTTCTAAGTACCCAGACTTAATGAGGAAGCATTTTTTAGAAAGATCTGAAAATTTAGAACTACTTTTATCAAATTACATGAAGGAGAACAGAAACTATTCTATACCCACTAATATTACTCAAGATGAGATGTATAAGCTAGGAGAAGAGTATATTGAGAGTAAGACTGCAAACATAAAGTTTCTACAGATGATTAATACAGGTATTCGAGGGATTAGTGAGCTAAAAATTGATGCTAAATTAAAATTAAAGTCTGGGAGGAGAATTAAGCAAATAGAACTA
>CAZPYI010000043.1:0-16236 GCA_964590305.1 uncultured Streptococcus sp. | reverse complement strand
GTTTGAATACTCTGAAGCTTTCTCCTTTGCTTTTTGATGATACTCTTCAGGATTTTCCTTGTAATCATCATAAGCTTTTTGAGATTTTTTCTTAAGTTCTTTACCTTTTTCAGTTGAGAGAAAATAAACTGCAGCAGCACCAGCGGCTACACCAACAATCATTGATTTTAAAAATTTATTCATTTTGATTCTCCTTTTTTACCAAATAGTTTTGAAGCAACCTTGCCGACCGCGAAGGCTGCGCTTGCTTTTCCAACATTAGAACTTGTGTGACTCACCTTTTCACCAAGATTTCGTGCTTGAGCATTCAAATCCGACACACTCTCAGACAAATCCGCAACCGCCACAAATAATGGATCAATTGTAGCAACCTTACCATTAACATCCTCAACTAGTACATTTGCTTTTGCTAGAATCTCATTTGTTTGATAGAGAGTGACATTGACATCACTAGTAATAATTTTAATCGTTTGCTTGGTTTCATCAATCGTTTCATTAACAACATCAACCGTCTTGTGCAGTCTTAAAACAACAGGTATAAATACTCCAACAAGGATTGCAAAGGCAATCGCAAAAATTAACAGGGCAATTCCAACCATCTTTTCTTTTCTCCTTTACTCACTATAATAAGGCACATCTTTTTGTTTTCTTCGCCAAAAAACAAAAATAAGACCAGTCAACACTAGAATAATTGAAAGCCACTGAGATACTCGTAATCCAAAAAACATAAGACTGTCCGTTCGCATGCCTTCAATCACGAACCGTCCGCACCCATACCAAACAAGGTAAAAAGAAAAAATTTCTCCTTGCTTTAGAAAACGAGGTTTCCGACGTAATACCATAATGATAATAAAACCCACTACATTCCACACAGACTCATATAAAAAAGTCGGAATTCGATAACTTCCATCAATGTACATTTGATTTCGAATAACATTTGGCAAATAATTTAACTGTTCTACAGCTTTACCATAGGCTTCTTGGTTAACAAAATTCCCCCAGCGTCCAATAGCTTGTGCAATCATAACACCAGGTGCGGCAATATCTAAAAAATCAATGGGATTGATGGCACGATAATATGAAAACACTAGAAGTACTAATGCGCCACTAATCAAACCACCATATACAGCGAGTCCGCCATGCCAAATGGCGAAAATCTCACTGAGGTTTTGTGAGTAGTTCGACCAGTCAAAAACAACATAATAGAGTCTAGCACCAACAATAGCTATTGGAAAAGCGATAAGAATGAAGTCTAAAATATCATCAGGAATAATTCTTTTTTTCTTAGCTTCTCTCATTGCAAGATAAACTGCTAATATCACTCCTGACATAATGAGAAGAGCATACCATCTGATACTGAAAGGCCCTAATTGAATAATTACAGGATTAATCATTTAGTCTCCTCATTTTGTTTAATCAACAATGTCAAACGTTCTTCAAATGTCTTTGTTGCATCGAATCCCATTTGCTTAGCACGATGATTCATTGCTGCTGCTTCAATAACTACAGATACATTACGTCCTGTCTTTACAGGAATACGAACACGAGGAATTTTCACTCCAGACAACTCAATTTCTTCGTTTCCATTTCCTAAACGATCAAAGGTTTTACCAGCATCAAAGTTTTCAAGAAAAATAGCAAGTTGTACTTGTGAGGAATCTTTTACAGCACTAGCTCCATAGAGACTCATGATGTCAATAATACCAACGCCACGGATTTCAAGAAGGTGGCGAAGAATCTCTGCAGGTTCTCCCCAAAGTGTCTCTTCGTCCTTAGCAAAGACATCCACACGATCATCTGCAACCAAACGATGCCCTCTTTTTACGAGTTCGAGACCAGTTTCACTTTTACCAATACCAGAATCCCCTTGAATTAAAACACCCATTCCATAGATATCCATAAGGACCCCGTGGACATTGGTACGTTCTGCCAGACAAGTATCAAGATACCACGACATCTCACCTGAAAGACGACTAGTTGGTATGTGGCTTTGTAAAATTGCTAGCCCTTTTTCCTTAGCTGCTCTATGCATCTCTTCTGGTATCTCTAGATTGCGGGCAACAACAATAGCAGGTGTCTCTGGCTTAAACATTTCTATTAATACCTGATAGCGATTGTGGGCTGTCATCTTGTTCAAATATGACCATTCTTTCATGCCCAAAAGTTGTAATCGCTCAGGTGAATAAAAGTCAAAATAACCTGTCATTTCAAGACCCGGTCGTGAAATATCTGAGGTTGTTATTTCTCTTTGTAATAACTTTTCATCACCGTAGATGACATCAAGCCTGACTTTATCAACTAACATTTTTACAGTAACTGACATAACATCTCCTTTAAGTTATTATACCATAAATATACTCAAGCAAAAGCACTAGCCTGTCTCCAAAGAAGAAAAGCATATCCCTTAAAAACAAAAAAGCAGAGAAAACTCTCTCTACTTTCTAAGTATAAATAGTTCTCTCTAAATAAGTCCTATTTCTGAGTCCCTGTTATGACTCAAACACTAGTTTAAAAGAGTTTAACAATATATCTTTGTAACACATAACTCTTATCTTTACTTAACTGACAAGTTCAATACTGTTTGATTTGTCAATTAATGCACAAAATTATTAAATAAACTGGCATAATAAAATTACAATATTTACCTTTAAGTAACCTACTTTATATAGAATTTTTCAAATTAAATAGACAATCAATACTACATTTTTACCAAAACCACCCATCATTATCATCTTCATCAATCGGTTCAGCATCTTTTCGTTTACGAGGTCCTGTTCCAAATTCGTCACGCATGATGTCTTCTTTGTAGGGAAGAAAGATAGCTAAGACGATATAAAGAAAAATACCAAAACCAGACGAAAAATACATAAAGACAGCAACTAAAATTCTGACAAGAGGTAAGTCCCAGCCATATTTATCACATATCCCGGCTAAAACCCCTGAAATCATTTTGTTTTTTCTTTGCTTATAGAAAGTTGATTTCATTACTTTATCCTTCCTACTTCTTTTTACTATACTTAGTATACATTATTTATGTCAAAACAGAATCAGCCTTGCGACTGATATTGTTCCACAAGTTTTCCATGACATTTGCCACACGAAAACTTGTGCGTATTAATGCGTCGTTTTCGTTGGTAGAATTGCCCACAAGATAGACAAGAATAGTAGTGATGCGAGTGACCATCCTTCTCAAGTAAAACTGGTGCATAGCGTAAACCATCAACGTGTTTTAAGAGCTGCTTGAAATCCGCATCTCTATGTCTGTACCCCTTTTTTTCAAAATAAAGATGATAGTGACAAAGTTCATGACGGACAATCTTTTTAAAGATATCTAACCCCGATTCTTCATAGATGCGCGGGTTGAAATCAAGATGCCCATCCTTTGGAAAAAAACGTCCGCCTGTCGTCTTGAGTCTTTTATTCCAGATGGCAGTATGCTTAAATTCCTTGCCAAAATCATCTTGAGAAATCTGCTTGACGTAATTAGTTAGATTCATGTAAGTTTACCAAAGAAAGGTTAATTTTTTGGCGGTTTTGATCAATTTTTGATACCCAAACGGTAACCACATCACCAACAGAAACAAGTTGGCTTGGATGTTTGACAAAGTTGTGGCTCATCTGTGAAATATGAATAAGGCCGTCATCGTGAAGACCAATATCGACAAATGCTCCAAAATCGACAACATTGCGTACTGTCCCCTCCAATTTTTGTCCAATCTTCAAATCTGAGATATCAAGAATATCTTGGCGAAGTACTGGTGCTTCGAAATCATCACGAAGATCTCGGCCAGGTTTCAATAAGTCAGCAATGATATCTTTCAAAGTTTCTTGACCAACTAAAATTTTTTCTGACATATCTTTGACGGAAACAGCTTTTAACTTTGTTTTAGCAGAATCATCTAGTTGGACAATATCAAGCAATTCAAAGAGTCGTTCAACTGCCTTATAAGACTCTGGGTGAACTCCAGTATTATCTAAAAAGTTTGTTGCATTGGGAATACGCAAGAAACCTGCTGCTTGTTCAAAAGCTTTAGCACCTAAACGCGGAATTTTTTTGATGGTTTCCCGAGATTGCAAGGCGCCATTCTCCTCACGGAATGTCACAATATTCTCAGAAATAGTTTTGTTGAGCCCAGAAACATGTGATAGTAAAGCAGGACTAGCTGTATTAACGTTGACACCAACTTGGTTTACAACAGTATCCACTACAAAATCAAGATTATCAGCCAATTTTTTCTGACTGACATCATGTTGATACTGGCCAACACCTATTGACTTGGGATCAATCTTAACTAACTCAGCTAATGGGTCTTGCAGGCGACGGGCAATAGAAATGGCTGAGCGCTTTTCAACTGTTAAGTCTGGAAATTCATATCGAGCTAGCTCGGAGGCCGAATAAACTGAAGCACCACTTTCATTGACAATGACATAGCTAACATCAGGAAAATCTGTAAGTATCTCTGCTACAAACGCTTCACTTTCACGGCTTGCAGTTCCGTTTCCAATAGCAATAGTTTCTACATTGTAAGTTTTAATTAGATTGACTAAGTCACTCTTGGACTGCTCAATTTTTGCATGACCAGCTGGTGGAACTGGATAGATGACTTGAGTCATCAATAATTTCCCAGTCTGATCTATTACAGCAAGTTTAGCGCCTGTCCGAAAAGCTGGGTCAAATCCTAAGACTACTTTTCCTTTAAGTGGCGATACTAATAGAAGACTACGAAGATTTTCAGAAAATAGTGAAATAGCTCCATCTTCTGCTATTTCGGTCAATTCTGCCCGAATACGTCGCTCCATGGCAGGAACGATTTTTTTCTTAACTGATTGGGAAATAACATCCTCAATGTATTTATTTTTTTCTTTAAATCGGGCACCAAAAAAACGAAGCATTTTATCACTATTGTGCTCAAAAGCAACCTTTAGCACACCCAATTTTTCACCGCGATTCAGAGCAAGAATGCGATAGCCTTGAATTTTAGAAATTTTTTCAGAAAAATCATAATACATTTGAAACGTTTTACTATCATCTTTTTCTTCATTTTTAAGACTTGAGACAACTAAACTGTAATTCCATATTTCGTTGAAAGTCCATGAACGCAGATTGCTGTCTTCTGACATGGCTTCAACTAAAATATCAACCGCACCAGAAAGGGCGTGTTCTACTGTTTCAAAACCTTCTCTTACAAATGCCTGTGCTTCTTCTTCTAAATTAGCTTTATTTTGTAGAATAAGGCGTGCAAGCGGAAATAGACCTGCTTCACGCGCTATAGTAGCTTTTGTACGACGTTTAGTCTTGTAAGGGAGATAAAGCTCTTCAACATCAGCAAGCTTTGTCGCTTCCTCAATTGATTTTTTAAGTTCAGGGGTTAATTTCCCTTGCTCTTCAATTTTAGCCAAAACAGTTGCTTTTCGATCCGCTAGAGTTGTCAGACTTTTATATAAGTCAATGATGGCTTTTATTTGGACTTCATCCAAATTTCCAGTCATTTCTTTTCGATAACGTGCGATGAAAGGAATCGTATTGCCTTCAGCAGTCATTTCCAGAACTTTAGTGATCTGGTTTTCTTTTATGCCCAATTCTTGAGTAATTTTTTTTATCGTTTCCATAAGAATCATTATATCATAATTGGAAATAAAACATGACAAAAGCACGTATTAGTATCGTTTCTGAACAGAAATTTACTAGTCATTTTCCTTTGTTTCAAAATAAGCGCGTACCTTTGGAGCTACTTCTTGTCCATAAAGTTTAATAGCTTTCATAATATCATCATGTGGCATTGAACCCACTGGTAAATGAAGCATGAAACGATCTAATCCCAAATTTTCCACCAAATTAATTATTTTTTTAGTAACAGTTTCTGGATCTCCAACTATCATAGCACCATCTTTACCAATAGATTCTAGATAGTCAGCATATGTCAACTCTTGCCAATGTATCCTATCTTTGCTAATACTGTCTACCAATTGTTTGGTAGGATAAAAATAATCCTTCTCTGCTTTGTCCTTGTCTTCTGCTATCCATCCCCATGAATGTGCTGCAACAGTCATTTTACTAATATCGTGACCACGTAGTCGCCCAATCTGGCGATACATCTTGATAAGCTGACTAAACCCTTTAGGATTCCCTCCAATAATAGCATAGACAATCGGTAGTCCCAATTCTGCTATGCGTTGGGTAGAATCTGGACTCCCTCCAGTTGCCACTTGTATTGGAAAGTCTTCCTGTAATGCGCGTGGATAAACTGGTCTATTATCGACAGATTGTGTATGTCTTCCAGACCAAGTCAAGTTAGTGTTTTTTTTGATTTCTAAAAGCATACCTAACTTTTCATCAAACAGCTCCTCATAGTCTCGTAAATCATATCCAAAGAGTGGAAAACTTTCGATAAAAGAGCCTCTTCCAGCCATTATCTCTGCTCTTCCATTTGATAAAGCATCAATAGTAGCATATTGTTGATATAATCGCACTGGATCCATAGATGAAATAATGCTAACAGCACTGGACAGGCGAATACGCTTTGTCCTTGCAGCTCCAGCAGCCAAGACAATCTCAGGTGCTGAGACTGAAAAATCCTCCCTATGATGTTCACCAATAGCATAAATATCAAGCACAACCTGATCAGCGAGCTCAATTTCGTCCAGTAAATCTCTCAAGCGTTCATCATGTGGGATTGCTTTCCCTGTTTTTTCTAAAGGTGTTGTTTCACCAAATGTACTAATTCCTAATTCTAGAACCATTATTTTTTTCCTCCACAAGTCATTAATTATACTTTTATTTTATCACTAGTTAGTGATAACTGCAATTTTTTGCTCTTCACTCAAAATTTATATACAAATTTGTATATAATACTTTCCATAAATCCTTTGTAATCGCTGAAGGTAACAACATGTTTCAGAAAATTGTTATTCAAGAGCTGCTCTTAAGCAATTATTTTTAGCACAATTTTTCAAATGATAGTATAATAGGTATTAAATTGACAGAAAGAAGGTGCCTCTATGGCTATCACACAAAAGCGGCAAGATGATTTTGAATCATTGTTCGCAAATTTTGCAAATGTTCCTAAACCAGAGATTACAACAGATCCCGAGAAAAAAGAGAAAGAAACAAAAGAGAAGGACTAGTTTTCATGGAAATTTTTAACAATTTACCTGACAGCGTCCTTCAGTGGTTTGCTATTTTTTTGTCTATCATAATTGAAGCTTTGCCTTTCGTTTTACTTGGATCTATTCTTTCTGGAGCGATTGAAGTCTATGTAACTCCAGAACGTGTTCAGAAATACCTGCCCAAAAACAAGTTGCTTCGCATTCTTTTTGGCACTTTTATCGGATTCATATTTCCATCTTGTGAGTGTGGAATCGTTCCTATTATTACACGATTTTTAGAGAAAAAAGTACCCAGTTATACAGCTATTCCATTTCTGGCAACTGCACCTATTATCAATCCCATCGTATTAGTAGCAACCTATTCTGCTTTTGGAAACTCCTTGCGGTTTTTGATTTTACGCTTAATCGGTGCCATGATTGTTGCTATTACATTGGGGCTTATGCTTGGTTTTGTTGTTGATGAACATATTCTCAAGGAAAATGCAAAGCCGATACATTATCACGATTACTCTAATGAAAAATGGTTTAAGAAGATTTTTTTAGCATTAGCCCATGCCATTGATGAATTTTTTGATACCGGTCGCTATTTAGTCTTTGGTACTTTGATTGCATCAGCTATGCAAATCTATCTACCAACTCGAATCTTAACAAGTATTAGCGGCAATCCTTTGACAGCTATTTTAGTCATGATGTTGCTTGCCTTTATCCTCTCACTATGTAGTGAAGCCGATGCTTTTATCGGTGCCTCCCTACTTTCGAGCTTTGGTGTTGCTCCAGTAATGGCCTTTCTTTTGATTGGTCCTATGGTTGATATCAAGAATCTGATGATGATGGTTAAATCTTTTAAGCCGAGCTTTATTATCCAATTTGTTACAGTATCTTCGGGAATGATTATACTTTATTGTTTGATAGTGGGGGTAATCTGATGGCACGTTTTCTTATATTAGCTGGCTACTTTGAACTGAGTATGTACTTGCAGATTTCAGGGAAGTTAGACCAGTACATTAATTCCCATTACTCTTATCTTGCTTATATTTCTATGGTTCTTTCTTTCATTCTTGCTATTATTCAATTAATGATATGGATGAAAAATTTAAAGTTTCACAGCCATCTAACTGGAAAGATCGCTAAATTGACAAGTCCTATCATTCTGCTTTTTCCTGTTTTAGTCGGTTTACTCGTTCCAACTGTTAGTCTGGACTCAACTACTGTATCTGCTAAAGGGTACAATTTCCCATTAGCTGCTGGCTCATCCACTTCTGGTGTCAGTGAAGATGGGACGACCGTTCAATATTTAAAACCAGACACTAGTATCTACTTCACCAAATCTGCTTATCAGACAGAAATGAAAAAAGAACTTAAAAACTATCAAGATAACGATAAATTAACCATTACAACTGATAATTATATGGAAGTTATGGAAATGATTTATGTCTATCCTGATGATTTCACCAATCGGGAAATTACCTTTACTGGATTTGTTTATAACGAACCGAATCATGAGGGTTATCAATTTCTCTTTAGGTTTGGTATTATCCACTGTATTGCGGATTCTGGTGTCTACGGGCTTTTGACTACCGGAAATACACAATCGTTTACAGATAATACCTGGATTACTGCAACTGGAACAATTACTGTCGAATATAATCAAAATTTGCAACAGACCCTACCTGTTCTTCATATTTCTGAAATGAATGAAACGAATCAACCTAAGAATCCTTATGTCTATCGTGTTTTTTAGAGGCAAGACTAGCTAGCACTTTGCTAGTTTTTTTGATTTTTTCAAATGTATTCAATCAAAAAATTTTACTTACGAACAAGTTGTTTTCGTGGTAGAATAGATGTACTAAAATATTATAATTGGTTTTTAACATATAAAGGATAAAAAATGATAACTAAAAAACAAGAAACAGTTTCAAAAGAAACAGTTTTAGCCATTGTCGCAATAGCACTCTTAGGATTTTCAGGAATCCTGTCAGAAACTAGCATGAATGTTACTTTTCCGACCTTGATGAAGGTTTTTAATTTGGACTTAAATACCTTGCAATGGATTACTACAGGCTACTTATTAACCGTTGCCATTATGATGACGACAAGTGCTGCCTTAAAGAAGAATTTTTCTGAGCGTCAAATATTTTTTACTTCAAGTCTTCTCTTCACGCTAGGAACGATAACGGCTGTCCTTTCAAATAGTTTTATCATCATGATTGTTGGTCGTGTTCTCCAAGGGATTGGTACTGGAATTATCATGCCTCAGATGTTTAATATTATCTTAGAGCGAGTGCCCTACAATAAAATTGGCACTTATATGGGAATTGCCGGTCTCATCATGAGTTTAGCTCCAGCTTTTGGGCCTACTTATGGCGGATTTATGATTGCTCATTTTTCTTGGCACTGGATTTTCATCTGCATATTGCCAGTTCCTATTATAGCAAGTGTCATCGCCTTTTTCTTCCTGAAGAACTCTCCAAAAAGCCAGAAAATCACTTTTGATTTTTTAGCCTTTTTCTTCTTAGCAATTAGTCTATCTAGCCTTTTACTTGCCATCACTAGCCTTGAAAATGGAACGGGTAGTCTGCTTTACCTAATTATCTTTGCTATTTCCTTTTTACTTTTCTTAGTGAAAAATTTGCGTAGTCCTCAACCATTCTTGGATATTCGTGTGTTAAAGGTACCTTCTCTGATTTTTGGATTACTCCCATTTTTTGTCTTTCAGTTTGCAAATCTGGGATCAAATTTCATTATTCCAAATTATCTTGTCCTTGAAAAAATTGCGACAAGCTCAGTTGCTGGGATGGTCTTACTTCCTGGAACCTTAATCGGATCATTTACAGCACCACTACTTGGCAGACTTTTTGATGAAAAAGGGGCGAAATTATCACTCTATTTGGGAAATAGCCTCTTTGCTGCCGCTTTACTTTTATTCACAATATTTACAAAAAATATAGGTGTCCTGACAATTCCATTCATCTATATTATTTTTACAATTGGACGTAATATGGCTTTTAATAATACTATGGCTGTAGCAATTAAAGAACTTCCAAAGGAAAAAACTGCTGATGCAACTGCTATTTTCCAAATGTCTCAACAGTTTGCAGGAGCATTAGGAACTGCTATCGCTTCCATTCTAGCAAATAGCACAAAAGAACTGGTTACTGGTGTTCATTATGTTTTCTTGCTACAACTTTTCTTAGTTCTCTTAAACTTTGTCATGTATAAAAAAATGTTCAAGTTCCTAGATAGGTCTGCACTTCAGTCAAATAATTAAATCCACATAAAAATCCCTAAAAGTAAACAAACTATTTTTAGGGATTTTTATATTGTGCTAATTGTAATAGAACAGATTTTTGTTAAATGGATATAGTTCGAGTAAACAACAGCTTACTCAATCTCCGCAAATATTTCATGGATATTGCCATCAGGGTCAGCAAACAGAGCTGTTCGTTGATTCCACGGCATATCTTGTGGCTCGTGGACACAAACTGCTCCTTTAGCAATTAGTATCTTAAATGATTCATCAACGTCTGTGGGACTTTCACATGGAAAAGCAAGTTCAAAAGCTTGCCCCTTTGATTCTTTTCGATAGACATCACTATAGTCAAACATGGCATCTCTCGTGCAAATCGAGAATCTCACACCTTCATTTTCAAATTCAACATAGGTATCAAGTTCATTTATTATCTTAAATCCTAGGACGTGATTATAAAAGTATTTCATTCTATCAATAGTGTTTGTCCAAATCGTAATGAGGTTAATTTGTGCTTTCATACTTGTATTATCTCCTCAATATATGGTGCTAATTTTATTCTTGTGATATACAAAAACTATCTGTTCATTTTCAAATGTCATTAATAACTGATTCGAGCTTTTTAAAGCATGATTTTAACCAGTAGCCTTGTCTTAGATAATTCCTTCTAATAAGCCTTGCATGAAATCTTCTGAGTTAAATTCACCGATATCATCAATTTTTTCACCAAATCCAATGAGTTTAACTGGAATATCCAATTCTTGACGAATGGCAAGAACAACCCCACCTTTTGCTGTACCATCAATTTTAGTCAAAATAATCCCAGTTAATGGCGTAATTTTTGAAAATTCTTTGGCTTGACTAAGTGCATTTTGTCCAGTGGAAGCATCTAGCGCAAGCAGTGTTTCATGGGGTGCTTGAGGAACTACTCGCTTAATAATACGAACAATTTTTTCTAGTTCTGCCATAAGGTTTTCCTTATTCTGTAGGCGACCAGCTGTATCAATCAGTAAGACATCAACATTTTCTGCAACAGCCTTTTCCATACTATCAAAGACAACAGATGCAGGATCTGCTTTCACTGGGCCAGTTATCACAGGAACATCTACTCGACGACCCCACTCAACCAACTGAGCTACAGCACCAGCACGAAAAGTATCCGCAGCGACCAACATGACCTTTTTACCTTGAGACTTATATTTGTAGGCTAGTTTTCCAACAGAAGTTGTTTTCCCAACACCATTGACACCAATAAACAGCATGACTGTCAAACCATTTTGCAAATTAATCTGCTCATTATAAACATCATCTTTCTCATAGATATCAACCAATTTTTCTATAATAAGACGTTTCAAATCTTCTGATTTTTTAGTGTTCTCTATTTTAGCTTCATAGCGAAGGTCTTCCGTCAATTGGGTTGCAACATTGACCCCAACATCTGAAAGAATGAGCATTTCTTCCAATTCCTCAAAAAATTCTTCATCAACACGACGGAAATTTGCCAAGAAAGAATTGAGACGAGCACTAAATCCTGTACGTGTTTTTTTCAGACTACGGTTGTATTTTTCTTCTTTACTTTCTTGAACAGAAATTATTTTTTCTTCAATGACTTCAGGTTTTTCAACCACCTGTTTAGTTTCTGGTTTGACAAAAGTACCATCTGCAAGTGATTTTTCAAGAGCAGCTTTTTGAGAATAATATTTCGCCATAAAATCAGCTGCGGCTTGGTCTACAACTACATCCTTGATCTCTTCTTCGCTCTCATCACTAAGTTCATCAGCTTCTACTTCTTCTAAAGTTGAAATAGGTTCCAAAGATTCTTCGTTCTCAAAATTTTGAGATGTTTCTATATTCTCTTCTACGTCAACAGTCACTATTTCTTCTTCGGATTGTGACGTTGTGATTGTTTCACCATTATCTATAGAGTCAGCTTCACTATTTTGGCCAGCTTCTGAAATTTCTGAACTAAGTGTGTCACTATCAACCGTTTCTTCCACTTCTATCTCATTACTTGGAACGTGATCAACAATTTCTTCCTCTTTTTTTCCGAATAATCGGTCAAATAATCCCATATTTAATCCTCACTCAAAATATATTTGTAGATAGCTTCAGCAACCCCAGATTCTTCATTTGTTCGTGTTGTTACAGCGTCTGCAGTTTCTTTGGCAATAGTTGCACCATTTGCCATGGCAACACCTAGTCCTGCCCATTTCAACATAGTCAGATCATTTTCTTCATCACCCATTGCCATCACTTGACTCGCTGTTAATCCCAAATGTCCTATCAGTAAGTTCAATCCATTAGCTTTATGAACACCTTTTGGCATGATTTCTAATATAATGTCTCGTGACTTAAAAATTTCAAACTCATCATAAAGGTCAATAGGTAGTTCTCGAATCTGCTTATCTAAAAAATCCTCATCAATAACACTAACAATCTTATTATAAATGATATTATGCGGTATATTATCCACGCCGTCCACTTCTATAAAACGTAAAAGTGGATTAGCAGTGTAGTACAAGGAATGATTTCCTTGACTTGGCACACTATAAACAGTCCCATCACTCAATACATCTAGAGGAAGACCTAGTGGTTCAAAATTTTTGTATAATTTAGCAATATGGTGACGAGTTAATTCACTTTTATCCAAAATTCGTCCAGATGTTGTTTGCACTAAACCACCATTAAAAGTTATGACGTAATCATGATCAGAAATCAAATCTAATTCATCTAATAAGCCTTCAATAGCTTTCAATGGACGACCTGTTGTAATGACTACTTTTACACCTTTATCACGCGCTGCTCGTAATGCTGCTTTATTTTCATCAGGAACACGTTTCTCGCTATTAAAAAGTGTCCCATCTAGATCAAGTGCTAACAGTCTAATATCTTTCATTTATTTTACAATTCCTTCCATATAATCCATAACCGCACCGTCGTCGCAATGTCCGATGACATAATCAGAAATCTCTTTGATTTCTACTCTAGCATTCTGAGTTGCAACGGCCGTCCCTGCAAATTCAAGCATTTCATAATCATTTAGATTATCACCAAAGGCCAAAATATCTGAAGTCACAATGCCATATTTTTCGCAGAGGCTTTCCAATCCTGTTCGTTTATTAACATCACGAATAACAATATCTACAGACTTAAAACCTGTAGTGACTGCCGCTGCATAATCAATGCGTTCATTAAACCAAGCTTCTCCCAAACGAACAGTTTCCTCAGAAAAATTTGCTGTAATTTTTAAAATCGTATCAGTAACCGATGCCAGACTTGAGACACGCTGAACTTTCTCATAGTAATTACTAATAAACGAGACATACGATGGACTAGCATCTGGGTGGACATAAGCTCCTTTAGTACCAGATAGAAGAAAATCATAGCCATTCATGTAAGGGCTTTCTGTTAACGTATCAATAATTTCTAGGTATTGTTCTTTCTTCAAATAGGATTCATAAATAATGTCATCACCCACTTTAACCAAAGTGCCGTTTTCAGCGATAAATCCCATTTTAGCCTTATAATCAGAAAAAATTTTTTCGAGTGCTAGAAGTGAGCGACCACTTGCGGCAATAAACAAAATATCTCTCTCAAGAAATTTGTCTAAAATATAATGAAGCCGGTCACCATCAAAATTACCATTATCATCTAAAAAAGTACCATCTAAGTCCGTTGCAACTAATTTCACTGTCTTTTTACCTCATATTTAACGTATTTCTATTGTATCAAATTTTGAGTAAGATGGGAAAAATACTTAGTCACAATGATATTATACAAATAAATTATCTTTTTCAAGAATAATTGTCGAATAAACAAGTATGAAAAGCTTTTAATTTGTCTTAAGAAATTATTACAGGAGTTTATTATGAAAAAAAGAAAATCACTAATTCTCACTTCTTGCCTTATTTTACTACTTGCCTCAAGTAGTATTCTTATCTTTAATCAAGAAAACAATAAAGTTGATTATACAAAACAAAAAACATCTCAAACGACTTTTTCTCAATCAAGTCATGCTAAATCATCACATATTGATGCTACTCACAACGCCTCAAATCGTTCAGATTTTTTATCCAAACCAACTGAAAAAACTGTAACGGCTAACATGGTCTCAGAAGGTGAAAAAATAGTTCAAAAACAGCATGTTAGTGATCATATATCTTCCTTTAATTTCACTGCGCTTGCAGAAGGCAATTTCACAAGTATTGCTGGAACTTGGAGAGATGCGAACGGCTTCGGTTTTGAATTTTCACCACAAGGTATCGTTTCAAGTGACAAGAGACTTAATATGACTGCACTTTACTACGAGGAAAATAACGAACCCATTTCTGATGTTTGGCTTAACCAGGGAGGAGGTTTCCGACTACACTATTATCCTGCAGGAATACAAATCCCGATTTGGCATTTCGCAATTACTAAATCAGATCCATCCGATTTTGGCCGTGACCGATTGATAGGAACTCAAGTTACCCGTTTTGACTGGGACTCCACTACTCAATTTGTTAACAGGGTTTTCTATAAAGTGTCAAATGATTACACAAAAGAAATAGAGACTATAGCTGAAGCTAGTAACACTCATGAAAGTAGTCAATCAGAGACCTCTACTTTCACCAAAGAGGAGGTTTCATCAGCAACTATATCACCCTTCGAAGAGGAAAAGAGCAGTCAAACTGAGGCATTACAGTAGAAGTAATAAGCATTACGTTTCAAAACTATAAAAGTCTCTGTTACTAGGCATTGATTGCTTAGTCACTGGAGACTTTTTCCTTATATAGAGTTGAATTTGGTGCGATTTGAAATCACTGAAAATACTCTACCTTGTTAGTTTCTCAGCTTCTTTCAATTTTACTGATACAATTTTAGAAACACCAGACTCTTGCATGGTAACACCATAAATGGTATCTGCTGCAACCATGGTTCCTTTTCTGTGTGTCACAACAATGAACTGACTTGACTTATCAAAACGGTTAAGGTAGTCACCAAAGCGGTTGACATTGGCCTCATCTAATGCAGCTTCTACTTCATCAAGAACTACAAAGGGAATTGTTTTAACACGAATAATAGCAAATAACAGGGCTAGGGCAGAGAGAGCTTTTTCTCCCCCAGACATAAGATTAAGAGACTGGATTTTCTTACCAGGCGGTTGAACTGAAATTTCTACGCCAGCGGTCAACAAATCTCCTTCTGTCAAAACTAAATCTGCACTACCTCCACCAAACATTTGGGCAAAGGTTTGCTTAAAACTTTCTCGAATGGCTTCAAAAGTGACTTTAAAGCGTGATTTCACTTCATCATCCATATCACCAATAGTATCTAAAAGAAGGTTTTTCGCATGATCTAAATCCTCTTTTTGGTTGTTCAAGAAAAGTAGCCGTTCATGCACTTCATTGTATTGTGCAATAGCATCAAGATTAACGGGTCCTAAAGATTTTATTTGGCGACGAAGATTTTGCAATGTTTGTCGTGCAAGCTTTTCATTTTCAAGTGGTCTGGCAAGTTCTTGGGCCTCATCAAAGCTAATTTGATAATCTTCAAACAAACTATGAGCAAAGGTTCGTAAACGGTCCGAAATCTGATCAATCTGAGCTTCAAAATTTGCTTGTTGACGAATGAAATCTTCATTTTTTTGATTTTCCCTGCCCATCACAACTTCTAGATCTTCTAAATTTGCTTCACAGTCTTCTAATTCAAATCGTAGACTGACTAATCTTTCTTCATCAGATAATTTCCTTTTGATAACTTGTCTATACTGATTCTCTAATTTAGGTAGTTGTTCACTATCAGCCTGGCTATTATGACGAAGAAAATCTTCAAGATTTGCAATTTCATTGATAGTTTCGGATAGGCTTTCTTTAATCCTAATTAAATTTGCCTCTTCAAAT
>CAZPYI010000042.1:0-16307 GCA_964590305.1 uncultured Streptococcus sp. | reverse complement strand
CTCTGTAGCGGTAATACTTTTTTTACTGACTTCTGAAGTTGTCGAATTTGCCTCTTGTTCTTGATAGTAGTAATAACATCCTCCAAAAACCAAAAGAGTAACTAGAGCGCCTGTGATAAACCAGTATCTTTTTTTCATTGATAACCTCCAAAATATGTTTATCCTATCGTCTCAAATGAAACTTAAAGTTGACTTTAAACATTAAAGTAAAAAAGAACTAATGGAAAAACAGATAAGTCAAAACACCAACACTTTTCATCAAAGAACTTTAGTTAACTCTTTTTGCCTCAAAAAATAACCCACCTTGATTAACCAAGCAATCCCCAGTCAAAACCGTTAACTTCTTATCAACTAACATCTGACTAGTTTTATCGATATAGTCTTTAAAATGTGGTGTCAAACAATGGTTTTCATAAGACTCCTCATCTTGGTATATTTCAAAGAACATCCAAATTCTTAAATCATCAGTTTCACAGCCAGCATACATGGCAAGTACACCATCCTCCTTTGCGATGGATTCTTTCATCTCATGACTGACAATCGCCTTAAATGCTCGAACGTCTTCTTCTCTCACTTCAACCTCAGCCAATCGAATAGAAAAGTCCCCTCCATTCTTAAAATAAAGTGGCTGTGATTTCTCTACAAGTAACTGAGGGACCAATTGAAAGACTGCTCTGTCTGATATACCGTTACTGGCAAAGTCAAAAAACTTCTTAAACTGTGGCGAGGCAATGTGTTTTTCATACGCCTCCTTATCTTTATAGACTTCTACAACATAGTTGATAGTATTATCTTCTGGTAAATGTGCCATATACATCGCTAAAGTATTGGTTTCATTCTCAATAGAAGTTGTTAGGTTTTCAATACCAATTTGAGAAAACTCCTCAAGTTTAGACAGATGTGGTTTTAACTTGAAAATTCTCATTATTGGTGCACTGCTTAGCACTTTAGTCATTTGTAACCTCCGTCTTTTTTAGCAAAAGTTCATAGTTTCCTGAAAAGATAATATCCTTTTCAGCTTGAATAATAGCCATGTCTTCAATTGCTTGAATAATCTCAGAAGTAGCCCCAGCAGGTTGAATACCCAGAGGTGCATCTGTTCCAAAGAAAACGTGATTGCTGCCAAAATAATCAGTAGCCAATTCTAAAGCCTTTGTATTTCCCAAAAGAGCTGTATCAATATAAAACTTTTTAAAATCTTCAGCGAGATGTTCTGGCAAAATACGATCAATCCTCCCTGCAAAATAAGGTGCCATTGCACCTGCATGATGGACTATTATTTTTAAGTTTGGAAATTCTTGAAAATATTCTGCTTGAACAATATCAAGCATGGCTTGACTCAACTCATATTCCCAAGAAAAGATAATGTTATTGTCTGGCTTTCGCTCATCAAATACTGGATGAAGCCAAATTGCTATATCTAACTGAGCGCATTTTTCAAAGATACTTTTGAATTCTCCGTCAGCAAGCGACTTGCCAAGATGTCTTGTAAACAATTGAATTCCCAAGATTTCAGGATTAGGAAGGACAAATTCTTCGATAATCTTTAAACTGTCCTCAATATTATTCATTGCTAGCATGGCCACACCACCGGCAAACAAATCAGGATTTTCTTTAACCGTCGCTAAAAGTTCTTCATTTGCTTTGTGAACTAAAAGAGCCGCCATTTTCCCAGTCATGTAATCTTCAGGATTAACATTTACATAAGAAATAATTTGTCTTACTTCCTTTATATTGTGCTGACGACGAAGTGTCATATCACTTAATGCAGGATTCTGAATGAAAGGCATTTTCTCAGGCAAGTGCTCATCCAGCATAAGCATACGTTTATAAAATTCGGGCAAGAGGACATGTGCAAAAACATCAATTTTTTCCATCAGAGTTCCTTTCTTTGACCATTGAATATACTTATTTCATCTCAATGGCAAGACAACGGGTTTGAGAGTCATCAATTTCATGTTACTAAATTAATCATTTAAAAACTTTCTCATTTACATTATATCACTTAGAGTTGACTCAAAGTCAACGGCTCAACAAAAAAAGAGCACTAGGCTCTTTTTTTTTCGATTTGTTCAACCTTCTCATTGATATAATTAATCAGTTCAACGGTCAAATCATAACGCATAAATGGTGTTATCAAATAAATGCCATTAAAATGCTCAAGTGCAGAATCAATAAGACGTTTACTTTCCTCAAGTGCAATTTTTTGGCAGATTGACTTATTTTCTTTGACTGCTTCCAGTTTTGCTAAAAATTCATCCGATAAATTAATTCCTGGAACCTCATTATGAAGGAAGACCGCATTTTCATAGCTAGTAATTGGCATGATTCCTATAAAAAATGGCGTATCATAATCTTTTGTGAGTTCTGATAAATCTGTAATTATTGATGGGTGAAATATTGGCTGAGTGATGAAATAGTCAGCTCCTGACTGAAGCTTTTTATCAATCAATCGCCCACAACGTAGCAAGTTTTTAACGTTTGGATTAAAGGCAGCACCCACAGTAAAATTGGTTTCCTTTTTAGTTGTTGCCCCACTATACCCTTGTCCTTTATTAAGTTGTTTAATCAGCTGGATGAGCTTAAAGCTTGTCGCATCATAGACGCTTGTAGCTCCGGGGAAGTCTCCCATTTTCGATGGGTCCCCCGTTATGGCTAGAATATTTTCAAAGCCCAAGACATCCATTCCAAAGAGCCGAGATTGTAATCCAATCATGTTATGATCACGACATGAGAGATGTAGCAAGAAAGGGATGCTTATCTCATTTTTCAAAAGAGCCGCTAAACTTAAATTACAGATTCGTGTTTTTGCTAAGGAATTGTCGGCCAAAGTAATGGCAGCAATACCAGAATCGTCAAGTGCTTTTATGCCTTTAGTAAAAATGTCGATATTCAAAGTTTTAGGTGGGTCAAGCTCTGCAATAATTGTGACTCCGTTTTTTACCTTATCAACCAATGTATCTGTCTTCCTACTTGCTTTTATAAGGTCGGCTTCAGCGACAAGTGGCGTAACCAGTTTTCGCTTGATTGGCTTAATACCTCTTAATGCTCGCTTAACTGCTTTGATATGCTCTGGAGTCGTTCCACAACAGCCACCAATGATTCTAGCACCTTCCGCCACTAGAAGCTCTGCACTTTTTCCAAAATAATCTGCATTCTGACTAAAACTATAATGACCTTTATTACCGTCATCAACATAGGATAAAAGACTAGCATTTGGATAAACTGCTAAGTAAGACTGAGCAAATAGAGGAACTTGCTTCAACGATTTTATCATATGGTAAGGACCAAAGTGGCAGTTTAGACCCACGATATCTGCACCTAACATAACCAGTTGACTGAAGATTTCGACCAAAGGTTGACCACTTTCAACAACACCAGCTTCATGTAAAGAAAGGTTTGTCACAATAGGTAAATCTGTCAAAGGTCGCACAGCTTTTAAAACAGCCAATAATTCTTCAACATCATAGTAGGTTTCAAATAGTATGCCATCAATTTGTTTTGTCTCTATGAGTGCATTGACCTGCTCCAAAGTCTCTGAGACAATCTCATCAAGGGTAAGTTCACATTGTTTGAGACCGCGCGAGGCACCAACGGTTCCTAGGACAAATACCTCATCTCCTGCAGCTTCGCGTGCTAAACGGACACCTTCTTGATTAATGCGTTTGACATCATCTTCAAACCCATAAGCTTTCAACTTATGTCTTTTTGCGCCATAAGTATTAGTCTGAATAATATCTGCACCAGCCTCAATATACACTTGGTGAATGCGTTTGATTTCTTGAGCGTGCATTAGATTATAAGCAACATAACAATTCCCAAGACCATTTGTATAAAGGAGTGTCCCCATGGCACCATCGGCAACAAGAATGTCTGTTTTTAATTTTTCTAGTAATTTGGACATGGCAGTCCTCACTTATTTTCCAAATTTAGAACGAACGTCTTTTGTAGCATCAACCAATACTTCTAAAGCCGCAATGGTTTCAGGTTCGCGTCGTGTTTTTAAGCCACAGTCTGGATTTACCCAGAATTGTTCAAGAGATAGTTGATGCAGAGGTCGCTCAATATTTGTTACTACTTCCTCTTTTGTTGGGATACGAGGTGAGTGAATATCATAAACACCTAAGCCGATTCCAAGTGGATAAACAACAGTCTCAAAAGATTCAATAATATCGCCGTGACTTCTACTTGTCTCAATTGAAATGACATCAGCGTCTAGATCACGAATGGAATCAATAATTTCGTCGAATTTTGAATAACACATATGTGTGTGAATTTGTGTGTCATCCTTAACAGATGATGTGGCAATACGAAAGGCTAAAACAGCATCATCCAAATAGGCTTTTTGTTTTGCTTTACGTAACGGTAAACCTTCACGAAGAGCAGCTTCATCTACTTGAATAATAGCAATCCCTTCATCTTCTAACAATTTAATCTCATCTTTTATAGCCAGACCTATTTGATTGAAGAGTTCAGCACGTGAGATATCTGTCCGTTCAAATGACCAGTTTGTGATGGTAATTGGACCAGTCAGCATACCTTTAACAGGCTTATTGGTTAACGATTGCGCATAGACAGTTTCTTTAACAGTTAGTGGTTGAATGTGTTTAACATCTCCGTAAATAATTGGAGGTTTCACTGCGCGTGAGCCATACGATTGAACCCATCCTAATTTTGTTGTGGTAAATCCCGCAAGCTTTTGACCGAAAAACTCAACCATATCAACACGTTCAAACTCACCATGAACAAGAACATCCAAATCCAAATCTTCTTGAATTGTTATCCAACGAGAAATTTCTGACTCAATGAAGCTATTATAATCAGCATCAGATATCTCCTTACGCTTCCAAGCAAGACGTGTACGACGAACTTCAGGAGATTGCGGAAAAGAACCGATAGTAGTCGTTGGTAAGATTGGTAATTGTAATTTTTTTTGTTGAATCTTGCTACGAATCTCATAAGCATTCGCTCTCTTAGTAGCGACATCTGATAGATTTTCTAATACTACATTTCGGAAATCAGCTGCTTGAAGTAAATCAAAATCTAAAATATGCTGCTCATATTCTGGACTCTTTTGACCTTGAATATTTTCAGCTAATAATCTAATTTCTAGTAATTTTTCATCAGCAAAAGCTAGTCCATTTTTTAACACAGGTTCTAAATCAGTTTCATTTTTAGTTGTAACTGGTACATGCAACAATGAGCATGATGGTTGAACTGCAAGTGTAGCAACGTTTTCTTTGATTTCGCTTAATAATTGAGAAGATTTTACAAAATCATTTGACCAGATATTACGTCCATCAACGATGCCAGCGAAGACTTCCTTGTCAGCAAAATAACCTGATTTAATAGCTTGAAGATTTTCTTCTAAACCATGTACAAAGTCAAGACCAAAAGCTGAAACTGGAAGTTTCGAAAGACTTTCCGCATCAATCAGTGCTTCAAAATAAGTTTGAAAAATTATCTTGACTTGTGGAATTTCTTTAGCAAAGTAGGCATAGACACATTTTGCTGCTTCTAGAAGGTTCACTCCTTCATCTGTCACAAAAATGGGTTCATCCACTTGAATATATGTTGCACCTGCAGCTACCAATTCAGCGAAAATTTGTTTATAGAGAGGTAATAAGCTTTTTACTGACGTGGAGAAATCCTCTACTCCACTAGAAAGAGCAACATAGGTAATGGGCCCGGTGATGACAGGTTTTGCCTTATCTCCAACAACTTCTTTTGCTTCTAAATACAAATCAAGCAAACGATTATTTGTCAATCTTGGTTTTGTTTTTGACCATTCGGGAACAATATAGTGATAATTGGTATTAAACCATTTCTTCATAGCTGATGCCACATTCTCTTTATTTCCCCTTGCAATAGCAAAATATAAATCTAAATTGATCTCTTCCTTGGCAAAACGTTTTGGAATAATGTTAAATTGAACTGATAAATCTAAAATTTGGTCGTATAAAGAAAAATCTCCAACTGGTACCAAATCAAGTCCTGAATTCAGCTGTTTCTTCAAAAATTCTAATCGTAATTCTTTTGCTTCCTTTTCTAATTCATCTTGAGAAATGGTTCCAGACCAATAAGATTCAATCATCTTTTTCCATTCACGATTCTCTCCTAGACGTGGATATCCCAAATTTGAAACATTAACCATAGTTACCTCCTATATAGTTATAAATATTAACTATATCTTATATTGAATTGATAATATGATTCTATCGAATTAAACCGCTGTTTTCAATGGGTTTTATCATTTTATCTTTTTATGCTTACATATAGTTTAAAACTATTAAATTTGAATTTGATATAGTTTTAAACTATACAAATGAAAAATTCTCACCATTGAAATTTCGAAAAACACCTTCTAGATGTTCCGAAAAATGAACATCTAGAAGGTGTTAATAATTTAACACTAATAACATTTTTTCCCTTGAATCCAAACCTCTTTAATGTGCTCAGTTGTTGTCTCATACAAAAGTTTTTGAAAGATTTGGAATAAATCAGGAGCTAAATTTCCAAGGTCTGATTTTGAAAGATGCGCAGAAGATATCACCTGAGCATCCCATACATATCCTTCTTCAAGTTTACCCAAATTCAAGCCCAAAGCTTTTCCACCACCTACTGTTGCAAAATAGAAAGCTTCTTGTAAAGTGATACGACTCTCTGAAACACCTCTTTCTTGAGGAGCTTTTGTAGTATCAACTCCAGATTCAAGCATCCTTGATGACATAACAGCTTGCCTAATATTTTGATAAATACTTGGTGAGTACCCTCCAGAAATATCTGTTCCTAATGCGATATTGACGTCATAATCTTGAGAGAATCGTTTGATAGAAGTCACCCCATCTCCAAAATAAGCATTTGAAATAGGACAATGTACAATTGAAGTCCCCTGTTTTGAAAGAAGTGATGCATCACTATCTGATAAATGCCCACAATGAGCCATAACAGTTTTCTCAGTAAGCAATTTGAAATCATGTAGTACTTGTGCATCATTTTTATTGAAACGATTTTTAACGTAATTGTGTTCCCAGTCACTTTCGCTACAATGAGACTGAACGTGTACATTGTATTGCTTTGCTAAATCACCTAATTTTTCTAAAACTTGTGAACTACAACTCGGAATAAAACGTGGAGTGATCACAGGATAAATACCTTGAATACTACTTTGATTTAATAATTGCACCTTATTAATAAATGTTTCTGTTTCAAATATAGCTTCTTCACTGGAAGCATCTCTATAATAATCCGGATTAGTTTCAGAGGCATCGGCTACAACCTTTCCAACCAATCCCCTTTGCCCCAATTCATTACAAATTTTTGCTAATAAAAAGCTAGATTCCTCATGAATCGTTGCAAAATACATTACTGTAGTAGTTCCATTTTTTATTAAATTTTTTACTAGATCTTCATAGACTTTCTTGGCAAAGGATAATTCAGAAAACTTTGACTCTAACGGAAATGTGTGTGTTTGTAGCCAATCATTCAAAGGTGCATCTAGGGCTGTTCCAATTTGTGCCCACTGAGGGGCATGAATGTGTAAGTCAATAAATCCTGGTAAAAAATAGTGATTATCAGGGATTTCATAAAAATTAGCCTTGTCTTTAAAATTTTCAAGAACATTTTGGTATTCTATGTCACTGGAGTGATAGATTTTTTCAATTTCACCTGAGTTATTTATACAAAATATGGCATCTTTAAGTATTGAAACTTCACTACTTGATTGACTTGTGAAAGCTGTTCCTTTAAAAATTTTATTATACATCTTATCAAATAGACTCCTTTGAACTTAAGAAAATGGGCGTTTAATTTCTTTACCAGCAACAAACCGATGTTTAATGTGTCTATCATCTCCACAATAGATAAATTTTTCCAATTGCTCAGGAATTGTTGTCGCTAAATCAAATTCATCAACAGTGATAACCAGAGCATCAAAATCAAAACCAGTTTCAAAAGAACCTACTTTTCCAAAAAATGCTCCGCTTGACTTTGTTGCTAAATAAAATGCTTCTGCTAAGGTAATCGGGAGATCTTCTGGATGTTCAACCCACCACAACTTAGACATTTGGATTGCCTCTACAATGTGTCTATTCATATCCGGAACGTGGGCTCCAGCTACATCACTCGCAATTGCACAATGAATACCTTCAGTTAAATATTGCCTTAATGGCATAATACCACTTGCTAAGTCTTCATTTGATTGTGGACAATGTGCAACCAAGACACCTTTTTCTTTAATCTTTCGTTTTTCCTCTTTTGAGAGATAAATACAATGTGCCATGATGGTTTGATTTTTTCTTAGTAATCCATATCTCTCATAGACATCGGTATAACTAGTACACTCTGGATGTAAAGATTTGACCCATGCCACTTCATTTCTGTTTTCAGACAAGTGAGACTGGACAGGTAGGTGATAATTCTCTGAAATTTCACCTAATTGTTTCATTAATTGAGTAGAGGTTGCTGGAACAAACCGTGGCGTTATGATATATTTCACGTCTTCTTTATATGAACTCGTTGCTTCTAAAACTGCTAGAGTATCACTAATAGAGGTTTCCGTTGCTTCTGTAAGTTCTGGAATAGCATTTCGATCCATATTGACTTTGCCGACAAAAGCTTTCAATCCCGTTTGAGCAATTAATTCTATCAAAGCTATTGTTGCTTCTTTATGAATAGTTGAAAATGCAACGAAACGTAAGGTTCCAACTTTCCATAACTTTATTAAAAATTGTTTATATTTCTTTTGAGCATAGTCAATATCATCATATTTTGCTTCCAAAGGAAAAGTATAATTTTGCAACCACGGTAATAACTCTTGATCAAAACCTAATCCTGCCATCGGATATTGAGGTGCATGGATATGCACATCATTAAAAGATGGAATAATGAGTTGATTTCCAAAGTCAATTACCTTGGCATTATGATATTTTTCATCTAAATGATAACCTACCGAAACTATCTTACCCTCTTCAACTGCAATGAAACCTTGCCTAAAAAATGTAAATTTATCCTTATCTTGAGTAAAAATAATATTTCCTTTATACAGTTTCATTAGAAATCACTTCCTCTTTAACATTATCTATTCTTATTTTGGGTAACAAAAGGTTAAGAAGTACTGCTGTAAATGCACCAACTGCGGTACCACTTGACACAAAATACTGAATAATTACGGGAAATTGGCTAATGACATCACTACTAATTGACATTGATCCAACTGTTATTGCAACTGAAAGTCCCATTATGATAGAATTTCTAGCTGATATTGTTTCTTTTTGAACTATTTTAAACCCATTTGCTACTAAAATTTGGCAAACTACTAAAAAGACACCATTGATAACAGACGCTGGAATACACGCAATCACTGACATAATTTTTGGACTTAATCCAAGAGCAATTAATATTATAGCAGCAAAACCAACAACCTGTTTACTTCCAACTTTCGTGATGGAAATAACCCCAGCATTTGAAGAATAGCCTGTTAGCGGCGTTCCTCCAAAAATTGATGCAATTAAGCAACCAAGTCCTTCTCCAATAACTGCACGATTCAACTGTTTGTCCTGTAACTCTGTGTGAGTGACATCAGCAACTGTAATCCATGTTCCAGTTGTCTCAATAAGTACTAAAAAGTATAAGAATACTAAAATAAGAACTGAACTTAAATCAAATTTAGGAACTCCAAAATGGAAAATACTAGGAAACTGAAACCAGGCTGCAGAACTTACTGCAGAGAAATCAAGTGTCCCTGTAAATGCACTTGCAATACAACCAGCTACAATCGCTAGAATAACCGATATCATACTTAGTAAACGAGAGTTTTTATAATATTCAACAATCATACAGGTTACTAAAACTACCAATGTCACAATTCCCGGAATTGCTGTTCCACCTACATTTTCTGCAGAACTAAAAATTCCCGTAACCGCAGTCGGAGATAAAGAAATACCGACAATCATTATCACTAAACCACCCACAAAAGGCGGAATACAGTATTTCACGAATTTTGCAAAAATCCCAGTTAATCCTAACAAACAAAGTATGATAGCTCCTGGAATAATACTTCCAATCATGACATCCAGGCCTTTAGTAACACCAATGCTCGCCAAGGCACCTAGACAAATATAGCTTGATCCCTGAACAACAGGAAGTTTTAAACCAAAGTAAGTTTGGATAAGAGTAGCAATACCACAAGCAAAGAAACACATTTGAATGAGATATGTTGACTCACCGACAGACAGGCCAATCATAGCCGCCAGTACAACAGGAAATACATACAAATCCATTGATAAGACATGTTGAATTCCTAAAAATAGACCTTTTTTTACACCAACTTTTTCATCAATACCGACAAGCAATTCATTATTTTTACCCATTTCCATGACAATTTCCTCCTATTTCAGCTTATACTTTCATTAATTTGATAATTTCTTTTTTAACTTTTTCGATAACAGACTGTTCATCAATACCATTCATAAATTGCCCGTTTTCATAAACTATTTCGCCATTGATAATTGAATATTGAATATTTGCAGGCTCTGATGAGTAGACTAATGTCGCTAAAGGATCATGCATCGGTGTCGAAATTAATTGATCGGGATTAAATATGATAATATCAGCTTTTTTACCGACCTCAATTGACCCAATTTCCTTGTCTTTATGTAATGCTTTTGCACCCCCAATTGTTACGTAGTCAAAAATATTATCAGCCGTAATGATTGAAGCTTTTCGATTAAAGCCTTTTTGAGATAGGGCGGCTAATTTCATGCTTTCTAACATGTTGGTAGTATTGTTGCTAGCCGCTCCATCAGTACCGATGGATATTGTCACACCTTTTTCCATTGCTTGAGCAATTGGCGGGATTCCAGAACCTAAATATAGATTAGGAGCTGGATTATGACTAATATTCACTCCATAACGACTGAATCGCGAAATATCATAATCTGTAAGATTAACACAATGAACTGCAAGTAATTTATCTGTTAAAAAACCAATTTCTTCTAATAAATCAACAATATCAGTTCCATAATTTCTTTGACACATCTCATTGTCTACTGTAGTTTCCAACATGTGCATTGAATAGTTAATGTTCTCAGACAAACAGTATTCAAGCATTCCCTGATAACCTTCTTTTGTCGTTGACCAAGTCACATCAGGACCCGTCCAAATATCTAACATCCCATTTTTATTCGGTAAGTATTTTTTACGTAATTTTTCTACTTCTTGCATCGCAATATCAACAGGCTCAATGAAACATTTTGGCATGCCGTAATCTTCCCCAGTATCTTGAAATGTTCGAATAAAAACACTTCTAATCCCGACTGATGCCATCCCTTCAATAACGCTATGTGCTAGTTCTGAACTTTGATTTGTATAGAAGAATTCTGCCAAAGTCGTACAACCAGTCTTTATTGCCTCCATAGAGGCTAGTTGTGCTGCTAAATATTGTTGATAAGGGGTCATCTTTTCTCCGTAAGGTAACGCAGAAAGATTTAGCCATTCAATTAATTCATGATCAGCTCCCAAGCCTTTCAAAAAAGATTGGAAAATATGGATATGGGTATTAATAAATCCCGGATAAACAACTTTTCCTTTTGCATCTATTATCCTTTTCGCATCGTAGACAAGATCAATTTCATCGGTATTCCCTATAAAACATATTTCATGATTTTTGACCCCTAATACACCATTTGCTATCACTGACTTTTGCGCATCATTTGTAAAAATTTGAGCATTCTTAATCAGTAAATCTAATTTATTTCTCTCCATTCCATTCCACCTTTCTCAACCTTTTGACAAAAACAAAAAAAATTAGCCTTGGCTGTTTTGGTTTGGAGGAAAACAGCTAAAACTAATTTTATAGGTAGTATAACAGTTACCTAAAAAAATATCAAACTCACATGTTATGTTTTATAACACTGTTTTTTGTTTTTTTTGCAAAATTATTTATTTTCTAACATTTTTGGATAATTATTCCTATTTTATCTTAAAATATTCAGATGTTTTACTTATTTTATTTATTTTTAAGGGTTGGGGCAATAGTTGAATTTTAAGATGTTATATTTTTTACATAAAGTGTCATAGACCTATGATTTCTAAAGATTAAATAAAGACTTTCACACAAAATCTCTTTCACTTCTTTAGGTAATATTATTCTCTAATGTACCCTGTACTTGCCATACAATAGAGTTCACAGTAAGCCTAATAATATCACTATATTTTGATAATAAAAAAGCCACTTTATTGCATATAGCTTTGACAAGCTAAAACAAAGAAGTGAACTTTTATTATTATTAACTTAAACCACGTTGAACTTTTGGATCTGGTATTGGCAAGGACGCCAATAATTTTTTCGTGTAATCCTTTTGAGGATTTGTCAAAATTTGACCGCCTTCACCTTTTTCAACAATTGTTCCTTGATATAACACAGAAATATAGTCAGATACCATATCGATTACTGCTAAATCATGTGATATGAACAGACAAGAAAATTGTAATTTATCTTGTAAATCCAAAAACAGCTTCAGAACCTCTGCTTGAACCGAAACGTCCAAGGCAGAGGTAGGTTCATCAGCAATAATGAATTCAGGTTGCAAAGCAAGCGCTCGTGCTATTCCGACACGCTGACGTTGCCCACCAGATAACTCATGTGGAAAACGACTAGCAAATTCTGCAGGTAAACGTACCATCTCTAACAACTCTTTAACTCGTGGTAAAGCTGCTTTGTAATTGGTAACCCCATAACCAGACGGATGCTGAGTACCAGCAACAATCATTGGCTCTGCAATGGCTTCCCCAAGAGTAAGAAGTGGATTAAATGACCCATATGGATCTTGAAAAACATAACCAATTCTTTGACGCAAGCTACGCTTTTCTTTCACAGTAAGCTCTGAAAGAACTTTTCCATATACTTTTATAGTTCCAGAGAAAGGAGAAAGTCCCATAATAGCACGTCCAATTGTCGATTTACCGGAACCGGACTCTCCAACCAATCCCATAACCTCACCTTTGCGAATTTCAAAGGAAGCGTTATTTACAGCTACAAACTCACTAGCTCCTGCTTTACCTGGATAAACAACCCTGATATTTTCTGCTTGAACAATAATATCCTCTGGTTTAGCATCTTCATCAGGAGCGACATGCAAAGGCACTTTTCGTGTGTTTGCACGTCGTGTTTTTTCATCAATTCTAGGAACTGCTGCCAATAATTTCTGAGTATAAGGATCTTGTGGCGATTCAAAAAGTTGAAAAACATCAGCTGATTCAACGATTTCACCGCCGTTCATAACGATTACACGATCTGCCATATCTGCAACGACACCCATATTATGTGTGATTAACAAAATAGCTGTATTAAACTCTTCTCGGATTGACTTGAGCAACTCTAAAATTTCTGCCTGAACTGTGACATCAAGTGCTGTAGTTGGTTCATCAGCAATTATTAATTTAGCGCCCAAGACCAATGCCTGAGCAATAACAATTCTTTGCTTTTGCCCTCCAGAAAACTGATGTGGGTAATAATCGACTCTAGTCTCTGGATCAGGAATACCAACTTTTCGTAAAATATCTATGGCTTTGATTCGTGCCTCTTCTTTAGAAAGTTTATTTCCATCGAATAATTGACTATGTGCTCTAATTCCTTCAGCAATTTGCCAGCCTACTTTGTAGACAGGGTTCAGTGCCGTTGCAGGTTCTTGAAACACCATGGCTGCATCAGTCCCGCGAATCTCTCGCAAATCAGAATAGCTTAAAGTATGGACATCTTGCAACCCTTTTTCAGATGTTCTTAACAAAACTGTTCCTGCTTCAATGGAAGAATCAGGCAACATTTGCAAAAGAGTTTTAGAGGTAACTGACTTCCCAGAACCAGATTCTCCAACAAGTGCGAGCACTTCTCCTTCATTAATGGTAAAAGACGTGTCTTTCACCGCATCAAAATCACCATTGTCGGTACTAAAACGTACACGCAGATGCTCAATTCTTGCGACATCTGTGTTTTTTTCTGTTCCAATCGGCATTAAGCATCACCATCCTTTTCAAATGGAGTTGGCTTCTTACGAATACGTAGTCTTGGATCAGAGAGATCATTCAAACCTTCACCAAGGAAAGTAATTCCTAGAACCACTATTACAATTGCCAAACCTGGAAAAATAGCTGTCCACCATATGCCAGCAGTGACATCTGAAACCGAACGGTTAAGGTCGTATCCCCATTCTGCTGCAGAGGAAGGCTCAATCCCTAATCCCAAGAAACCAAGTCCAGCCAAGGTTAAAATTGCCTCAGCAGCATTCATTGTTATGATTACAGGCAGCGTACGAGTTGAATTTTTCAAGACGTGCTTGAAGAGAATACGTGTCGTTGATGCACCTATTGCTTTTGCTGAATCGATATAAGCTTCACTTTTGACCTTCATTACTTCTGATCTCACCACGCGTAAATATTGGGGAACAAAAACAACGGTAATTGAAATACCAGCTGACATTATCCCGCCGAAAACACTTCCGCCATTTGAGTTTAGCATGATAGCCAAAACAATAGCTAAAAGAAGAGAAGGGAATGAGTAAATAGCATCAGCAATCATTACTAAAATACGATCTAGCAAGCCACCAAAGTAACCAGATATTAAGCCTAGAACAACCCCAAGAAAGAGTGAAGCAATAACAGCGATAATAATGGCAAGCAATGCCGTTTGTGCGCCCCAAATAACACGAGATAAAACATCCAAACCACCAACAGTAGTGCCTAAAAGATGTTCTGCACTAGGAGCTGATTGTGGTACAAAAGATACGCCATCAGCTTTAGTTTGTGAATAACCATAAGGAGCAATCAGTGGTGCAAATAACGCACAAAGAATAAATAAAATAATAATAATTAAGCCCGTTAGGAGCATATAACGTTGAAGTCCAACAGATTGTCTAATATGTTTGATTAAGGGCAGGTTTTTAATTTTTTCCATTAGTCTTTTTCCTCCCCACCATATCGTATTCTTGGATCAATTGCGGCAGCAGCTACATCAACAATAAAGTTAGTGACTGAAACAATTAAGGCAATCAGAATAACAATACCCTGAACAGCGCTGAAATCACGTGCTTTGATTAATTGTGACAAAATATAGCCAAGACCTTTCCACTCAAATGTGGTTTCTGTTAAAATGGCACCAGCTAAAAGCATAGCAATGTTCATCCCCATGACAGTGATAATTGGCATTAAAGCAGGTTTCCATGCATGTTTGTTTAGGATACGCTTTTCAGAAACGCCTCTTGAACGGGCTGCAAAAATATAATCTGTCGATAAGGTTGAAATTAGATTTGTCCTAACCAAACGAATGAAAGTAGCGGCTGTCAACAACCCTAACGCCAATGCAGGTAAAACTGCATGTGATAACACATCTATGATGATAGCGGAATCCCCCGTCTGAAGTGCATCAATAATATTAAAACCGGTTGGATGTGCAACAGATTGTAGAACGCCTTCATAATAAGAGGACACTCTACCATTAGAAGGTAAAATGGGAATATATACTGAAAAGATTAGTTTAAGAACTAGTCCTAAGAAGAACACCGGTGTTGCATAACAAATGATTGAAAACAAACGAATACCTACATCCGAAATCTTATCTCTGTATCGCGCAGAAAGTTTCCCAAGTGGAATACCTACAACTAATGCAACAATAGTAGATAGTATTGCCAACTCAAAAGTAGCTGCACCATATTTTGATAATATCTTTGTTACTGGCATTGCCATCGAAGTAGAAGTTCCCAAATCTCCATGTAATAAATTTCCTAAATACTCTATGTATTGTACGACTATTGGTCTATCATATCCAGCTTGATGAACCTTAGCTGCAATTTCTGCAGGGGGTAGCTTACCTGATAAGGACACAGTTATTGGGTCTCCCGTTAACCGTGTCAAACAGAACACTACCGTTACTAAGATAAAAATAGTTGGAATGATAAACAAAAAGCGCACAAAACAATATCTTAGGAAATTATTTTTCCAGAACTTTGCTTTGGTGTGCTTTTCATTTTTCATTAAATTAAACGTTTAATCCTTTCATTATTTTGAAATGGCACCATATCTAAATTTGAATGAACCATCTAGAGTATCTGAAACTCCTTTAACATCTGTTCCTGCAACCGCAATTTGTTTTCCTTCTAACAATGGAATTGTTGGAAGATCTTGTGCTAATGTTGTTTGGAGTTGTTCAAGTTGTGTTTTTCTAGATTCTGGAGCTAAGTTGGAAATTTCTGCTTTGTATTGTTTTTCTACTTGTGGATTTTTATAAGGTGTGTGTGTGTGTTTAGTGGCTTGAA
>CAZPYI010000041.1:0-16461 GCA_964590305.1 uncultured Streptococcus sp. | reverse complement strand
ATAATGAACCAAGACTATACAACTAACCCCGATGATGATTATGATTTAGTACATATTAATACTTATGGGTATAAAAGCTGGAGATTATTGTCTAAGGCCAGAAAGTCGGGGAAAAAAGTTATCATGCATGGGCACTCAACTATGGAAGATTTCAAAAATTCCTTTATTGGATCTAACTTAGTTGCTCCTATTTTCAAATGGTATCTCTACTGTTTTTATGAAAAAGCTGATGCAATTATTACACCAACAGAGTATTCTAAAACATTAATTACTGGTTATGGTATTGATAAACCCATATATGTTGTTTCAAATGGAATTGATTTACCACGTTATGTGAAAGATAGTGATAAAGAAGAAAAATTTAGAAACTATTTCAATATCAAACCAGGGGAAAAAGTAGTTGTTTGTGCAGGGTTGTATTTTATGCGCAAGGGGATTGATGAATTTGTAAAGGTTGCAGAAAAAATGCCTGATGTCCGTTTTATTTGGTTTGGTGAAACAAGTAAATGGGTGATTCCGCACAGGGTTCGTCGCATAGTCACTAAAAACCACCCTGATAATGTCACCTTCGCTGGTTACTTAAGAGGTGATGTTTTTGAAGGGGGAATGTCGGGGGCTGACGCTTTCTTTTTTCCAAGTCGTGAAGAGACAGAAGGTATCGTTGTTTTAGAAGCACTTGCTAGCCATCAGCATGTTGTTTTGCGCGATATTCCCGTTTATCAAGGATGGATTGATGACAACTCAGCAGAATTAGCAACTGATGTCGATGGTTTTGTTAAGTCCCTTCGAAAAGTCTTAATAGGAAAGAGTCAGAAACAAGAAGCTGGCTATGCTGTTGCTCAAAGTAAAGATATTGAAAAAATTGCTCATCAGTTAGTAAATGTTTATGAAAAAGTAATGGAGTTGTGACATGCGAATAGGTTTATTTACAGATTCTTATTTTCCACAAGTTTCAGGGGTAGCAACTAGTATCCAAACTTTGAAGGAGGAATTAGAAAAAGAAGGACATGAGGTATATATCTTTACGACCACAGATAAAGGTGTTAAGCGTTTTGAAGATCCAACCATCATCCGTTTACCAAGTGTGCCTTTTGTTTCCTTTACGGATCGACGTGTTGTTTATCGTGGACTTATTTCAGCTTATAAGATAGCAAAGCAGTATAAGCTGGATATTATTCATACACAAACAGAATTCAGTGTTGGCTTGCTTGGTAAAATGGTCGCTGCTGCACTACGGGTTCCTGTAGTGCATACCTATCACACACAATATGAGGACTATGTCGGTTATTTTGCTAAAGGGAAGATCATTAAACCCAGCATGGTAAAGTATATTGTTAGAGGCTACCTTAATGATTTAGATGGTGTCATTTGCCCTTCTCGTATTGTCTATAACATATTGGAAGACTATGAGGTGAAAATACCGAAATGCATCATTCCGACGGGTATTCGTGTAGATGAATTTCTACGAGATGATATCTCAAAAGAAGAAATTCTAGAGTTAAGAGAACAACTTGGAATTAGAGAAAAAGAGACCATGCTCCTTAGCCTTTCTCGTATTTCTTCTGAGAAAAATATACAAGCTATCTTAAAACACTTACCATCTGTTATCAGTGAAAATCCTAATGTTAAGTTAGTAGTCGTTGGCGATGGTCCCTATCTTGGTGAACTGAAAGAGTTAACAAAAGAGCTTAATTTAGAAAAGGTTGTTACTTTTACAGGGATGATTCCACATGATGATGTCGCTTTGTATTATAAAGCTTGTGACTTCTTCATCTCTGCTTCGACAAGTGAGACACAAGGTCTAACTTATATTGAAAGCATTGCCAGTGGAAAACCAATCATCGCACACGGAAACCCCTATCTTGATGACCTTATTAATAATAAAATGTTTGGTACATTGTATTATTATGAATCGGATTTAGCAGATGCTATTTTAGATGCTATCGCTGATACACCAAAGATGGAAAAAGAGAAACTACAAGATAAAATGTACGAAATCTCTGCTGAACATTTCGGCAAATCAGTCTATGCTTTCTACCTTGATGTCCTCATATCAGAAGAAACAAGAAAGCAAGAAAAATTTTCTCTAACAGTTAAAGGTAGTGCTGCAGACCGTTCTATAAAACTTGCTAAAAGTGCTGTAAGCTTGCCCAGCAGAGCAGTGAAAGTTACCGCTCAATCCTCTGCTAAAGCTGTTAAAGCTCCAAAACGATTAATCAATTCAATTCGAGACTTTTTAGACTAAAAGGCAGCTATGGGATAAATTTAAAAAATAGAAGCTGCCTTAAAATGCTTGAAAAATAAAGTAATCGTGATATAATAACATACGAAGATACGTTAAGTGATTTGATATTAGAAAGCGAGCGCTGGTTGGTGGAAAGAGCGCAAAATGAACACTTAATACTCCTTCCAAGATTTTTATGAAAACATAAAAGGGTGGTGTCCTTATTACCAAACATGAGGTGTGAGACCTGTTTTTGTCTTACATAAATGAAGGTGGAACCACGTTTGCAACGTCCTTTTTAGGATGTTGCTTTTTATTTTTTGTGGAAAATAAGCTAAATAAACAAGAAATTTATGCTGCTTCCTCAAACTAAACGAGATGATTCCTAAAAATCTAATCCCAGTTCCATAGTTGCAGTTGTAACTATGTCTTTAGCCAATAAAAAGGAGAAATAAAAATGGTAAACATTACTTTTCCAGATGGTGCTGTACGTGAGTTCCCATCTGAAGTGACAACTTTTGAGATTGCTCAAAGTATCAGTAATTCCCTTGCTAAGAAAGCTCTTGCAGGGAAATTCAATGGCAAATTAATTGATACCACACGCGCTATTACTGAAGATGGAACGATTGAAATTGTGACTTCAGATCATGAGGATGCTTTAGGGATTCTTCGCCACTCAGCAGCTCACCTTTTTGCTCAAGCAGCACGTCGTCTCTTCCCTGATATCCACCTAGGTGTTGGTCCAGCGATAAAAGATGGGTTTTATTACGATACAGATAATGAATCTGGCCAAATTTCTAATGAAGACCTTCCTCGTATTGAAGAGGAAATGAAGAAGATTATTAAAGAAAACTTCCCAAGTATCCGTCAAGAAATTACTAAAGACGAAGCACGTGAGATTTTCAAGAATGACCCTTATAAATTGGAATTGATTGAAGAACATTCAGAAGATGCAGGTGGTTTGACAATTTATAGACAAGGTGAGTATGTTGATCTTTGTCGTGGTCCTCATTTACCGTCAACAGGTCGTATTCAAATTTTCCATCTCTTAAATGTTGCAGGTGCCTACTGGCGTGGAAATAGCGATAATGCTATGATGCAACGTATCTATGGAACTGCTTGGTTTGACAAAAAAGACCTTAAAGCCTACCTTAAACGTCTTGAAGAAGCCAAAGAACGTGACCATCGTAAACTTGGAAAAGAGCTTGACCTTTTCATGATAAAACCAGAAGTTGGTCAAGGGCTGCCGTTCTGGTTGCCAGATGGCGCGACTGTTCGTAGAATCTTAGAGCGCTATATTGTTGACAAAGAGCTAGCATCAGGATATCAACATGTTTATACACCACCGATGGCCAGCGTTGATTTTTACAAAACTTCAGGTCACTGGGACCACTATCATGAAGATATGTTCCCTCCAATGGATATGGGAGATGGCGAGCAATTAGTTCTCCGTCCGATGAATTGTCCTCATCATATTGAAGTATACAAAAATCATGTTCATTCTTACCGTGAGCTACCAATACGTATTGCTGAACTTGGTTTGATGCATAGATATGAAAAATCAGGAGCCTTATCTGGTTTGCAGCGTGTGCGTGAAATGACCTTAAATGATGCTCATATCTTTGTTACTCCAGAGCAAATTAAGTCAGAATTCTTGAAAGCTTTGGACTTAATTACAGATATTTATGGTGATTTCAATATCACAGATTATAGTTTCCGACTATCTTATCGTGATCCAGAAGATACACATAAATATTTTGATGATGATGACATGTGGGATAGTGCTCAAGCAATGCTTAAGGAAGCTATGGATGAGTTTGGTCTGGACTATTATGAAGCAGAGGGTGAAGCAGCTTTTTATGGTCCAAAGCTAGATATTCAAGTTAATACGGCATTAGGAACATCTGAGACATTATCAACAATTCAATTGGATTTCCTTCTGCCAGAACGTTTCAACCTATCTTATGTTGGAGCAGATGGTGAAGAGCACAGACCTGTTATGATTCACCGTGGTGGAATTTCTACCTTTGAACGTTTTGTAGCATACCTCATTGAAACATATAAAGGTGCCTTTCCAACTTGGTTAGCACCACACCAAGTGACTGTTATCCCAATATCTAATGATGTCCATACGGATTATGCTTGGGAGATTGCAAAAACCTTGCGTGATAAAGGTATTCGTGCTGATGTTGATGAACGTAATGAGAAAATGCAATATAAGATTCGTCAAAGCCAAACCAAAAAAATTCCTTATCAGCTTATTGTTGGGGATAAGGAAATGGCGGATGAAACTGTCAACGTTCGTCGTTATGGTAGCAAACAAACACATACAGAAAGTATTTCAGAATTTGTTGACACTATTCTTGCGGACATCGAACGTAAATCACGTGTGGATGTTGACAAAGTAACAAAATAACGATGCTTAAAATATTTTTTAAACAAGAAGAAAGAGTAGCGAGGTTTTGCTACTCTTTTTTGAATGAGATAAATAGGAAATTACAAAGAAGTGATAACTTATGTTATTTAGAAAAATGTGAAATAGTATCAGTAAACTTTTTAATTACAATTATGGTATGATTAAACAAAGAGGAAGGAGGAACAATATGGCAACTGTTTATGTAGCTGATGACGAAAAAAATATTCGTGAATTGATTGGAACTTTTTTACGCGAAGAAGGAATTACTGTTGAGCTTTTTGAGACCGGTGACCAACTTTTACTTCATTTTATGGATGAAAAAGCAGATGTGATTGTTTTAGATGTTATGATGCCAGGAACGGATGGCTTTGGAATAGCAAAAGCTGTGCGTAAGTTGTCAGATGTTCCCATTATTCTTTTGACGGCGCGTGATAGTGATAGGGACTTTTTAGAAGGCTTTCAGACCGGTGCAGATGACTATTTTACCAAGCCTTTCTCACCAGTAAAATTGACTTTGCGAATTAAAGCAATCCTGTCACGTCAAGTTGCTTCTCTAACTAATCAAACTGATATACTGTCTTTTGATAGCTTGACTTTGTCTTCCAAAGATCGGTCTGCAGCTTTTCAAAATCAACCGATTAAGTTAACTAATACAGAATACGAGTTGCTCAGAGTTTTAATGCTTCATAAGGAAGAAGCAGTTTCTCGTGATGAGTTACTTTTTCAGGTTTGGGGTTACGAGAGCGATGTAGAGACACGTGTGACCGATGATACCATTAAACGTCTTCGAAAGAAACTAAGAAAGGTGGCTAGTGATGTTCAGATTGAGACAGTTTGGGGTTATGGTTTCAAGTTGGTTAAAAAAATGTAATCCTTTCAGAAAAAACCAAAAACTGAGCCTGCGAGCAACGCTCTTTCTTCAACCCCTTAGCATTATTTTTGCTTCCTTTGCAATCGTTTTACTCATATTTAACTTTGCAATTGGATATTTTATAGATAATCAAGCCAATCGTGCTGTTCAAAAGCAGTATGATGCTCTAGACGCTCTCTACATTGGTAGTGACAGCGTTACTAATTCTGAAGGGAATATTTTTGCAACGACGTATGTTATTGTTGATGAAAATGATGATGCCAAATATATTTCAACATCAATGGATAACATTTCGGAAAAAGAAATTTCTAGAAAAATCACACAATATTTTTATGAAAATGATGATGTCAGAAATTTTTTTGATAATGATAATGGACATGACAATTCAAGTACTGCAGACACAGAGAATCATCATACTGAGAGAAGAACTCAGATAGACCTCGATGATAATACCTATGTTGTTCAAGTTGAAGAATATTATGGTGTGTTGAAAGATTATTTCATCACACAAGATTTCACTAGTGACAATGCAAAAAGATATTATGTTTTTGTTTTTGCTAATATATCACCAGTCGAGAACTTCGATTTATTAATAACAATTGTTCTCCTCATCCTGTTTGGAGTTATAGGAATTGTAGCTAGTGTTGTTATTTATCTGACTTCTCGAAAAATTGGCGGATCTTTTACAAGTCTTAAAAATTATATAATGCGAGTTGGAAATCGTGAAGCAAATGAACAACCAAAGCATTTAGCCTATAAGGAATTTAATGATGTTTCAGATACTGTTGCTAATATGAATCGTATGATTGATGCCAATCAGCGAAGTCAACAAATATTTTTCCAAAATTCATCTCATGAATTGCGAACGCCTCTCATGTCTATTCAAGGATATGCTGAAGGAATAAAAGAAGGTGTTATCAAAGATGAAAAACAAGCAGCTAGTGTCATTTTTGATGAGAGCCAAAAAATGGCAGAGTTGGTTGATGATATTTTGACACTTTCAAAAATGGAAGATACTCACATGCCGTTGGAATATGACTGGATTTCGGTTAACGATTTGCTTTATGATGCCAGTTGGCGACTAAAAGATAAAGCGGACCAGAATGGTCTAGTATTTCAACACAAGTTTGAAATGGAACATACTGAGATTAAGGGGGATGAAAAACTACTTGAGCGAGCATTTTTAAATATTATCTCCAATGCTGTCAGATATGCCAAATCAACAATTATTATTTCGACACATCAAATTGGTAAAGAACTGGCAATCAGTTTTACAAATGATGGTCCAGCTATTTCAAAAGAAGACCAAGAACATGTTTTTGAACGATTTTATAAAGGACAGGGCGGTCATTTTGGAATTGGGCTAACCATCACCAAGGAAATTGTAGAAAGACATGATGGTAACATCAGTCTGCAGTCCAATGACAAAGAAACGACATTTACAATTACACTTCCAATTAACGACTAGTTTTTAAATGGTTTCACTTGTTAGTTGCTGATTTTGAGAAGTTTACAATCCATTATTAAAGAACTAATAGAAAAGGAGCTATTTTGAATCGAATAGGAACTGGGAAATTGCGGTTAGAGAACACAAGAAAAATAATGAAACAGCTACAATTTGGCCGACCAATGACTAAACGGCAAATCGCTGAAAGCACTTCTTTGACAGTCGCAACTGTCGGTACAATCTTGACGGTTTTATTAGATAGCCAGCTTTTGATTGAGGCAGACAAAATTAGTCAAGAAAAAGGTCGTCCGACCATAGCTTATCAGATTAATACTAATTCCTTTAATTTTCTAAATATGATTTTATTTAGAAAGAATGGCGCAAATTACTACAGTTTACAGGTTAACAATGCCTTTCAAGAAACTATTTTTGCTATAGAAGCACCCATTAGTCTGATAAATTTGGAACAAATAAGTCATATTTTAGAAAAATACATTCTCGATTACCCACTAATTAAGGAAATCATTATTGGAATTTCTTCAATTATTTCTCAAGATAGGGTTATTGAATCTGATATTAGTGAACTTAAGGGGATGAATCTCAAAGAAGGACTGGAAAAAACTTTCGATTTACCAATTTTTGTCAAGAATGATATGAATTTTTGCGCACTTGGCTACGCACTCACACTTCCCTCGAAAACGAATATATCTTACCTCACCTTACCTAAAGACAGCGGTCCGGGTTGCGGTAGTATTATTGATGGACAGTTACTGGAGGGAACACATCAAATTGCAGGAGAAATTATTTATCTCCCTTTCTTCAATTATTTAAGAGATGGCTATGTCAACTATAGTGATGATAAAATTGCAAAAACTATCGTGAGTTTAGCTTCGATAGTGAATCCAGAAAGAATTGTTTTTACGGGTGATGATATGAATAGTATTGATTTCGATAACGTTTTACTAGCTTGCGAGGCTTATTTACCAAATCAATTTATCCCAAAAATTATAAAGAAAGAAGACTATTTTGAGGATTATTTTCAAGGAATGAAACATTTTGCGGTGTCATCTTACTGGGAGAACTATTTTAAGTAGAGTGTGAATTACTCTGCTTTTTTCTTGCCAAAAGAGAAACAAAAGAATATAAGTCAGTTAATAAAAGACTTTTAATAAATAAAAAGGGGTTTATTAATGCTTAAAAAAAGAATCTTAAATGAAACATTAGCTCGTTTAGTTGCCAGTTTAAGGCATGGCGAAATGATTTTCCTCGCTGATGCGGGGAGCGGAACGAGTGAGAAAGCACTTTATCCTTTAGATTCCTCAGTTAACTATCTTGCTTTAGAAGCTGTTACAGGTTCACCAAGCTTTGAAGACATCTTCTCGACACTTGTAGAATGTGGTGATTTTGAGTCAGTTATGGTGACAGAGGATATGTTGGAGCAAAATCAAAAGGATTTTAAGGTTGTTTCACATTATTTTGATAACGATCACATCAGAATTATGACTTATATTCCTGACTATTATATTATGCGAGACCGCTGCAAAGCAGTGGTTCAAACGGGAGATTTCGGCATACATGCTCAAGCCATCTTGGTGGCAGGGTACCCATCAGCAGATATTCCATTAGAGTGGTTAAAACATGGCTTAAAAGGAGATAAAAATGACAAGTGAACAAGAAAAAATGCAAGCAGGTGAGTGGTATGATGCCAATTTTGATCCAGAACTTATCCGAAAAAGGATAGAGGCTCAGGATTTGTGCTTTGACTTAAATCAACTTAGACCAAGCTTGGAAGCAGAGCGAAAAGACGTGTTGAAGAAGTTATTTGGGCAGGATTTCCAAGGTCTTGTTCTACTAAGCCCTTTTACATGTGACTATGGGTCTAACGTTTCATTTGGTAAAGATTGTTTTGTCAATATAAACTGCTATTTCATGGATGGTGCAAAAATAAGTCTTGGAAATAATGTATTTGTAGGACCGTCAACAGGTTTTTATACTGCCAATCACCCACTTGATTTTGAACGTAGAAATATTGGATTAGAAAAAGCGCTACCCATCACAGTTGGAAACAACGTCTGGTTTGGGGCAAATGTTAACGTTATGCCAGGAGTAACAATTGGTGACGGTTCGGTTATTGCTTCTGGAACAGTTGTTACAAAATCTGTTCCAAACAATTCTTTGGTAGCGGGAGTTCCAGGACAAATTGTAAAAACAATAAAACAAGCTTAATAACTTAAGTTTAGATGCGTTTATTTTGTGGGAAAAGGTGGAAAATGAGTGATTTAGAGAGAATGTTATCAGGAAAATTATATCATCCATACAAGGTCAAGGATAATATTCGCGAAAAAAATAGAGAGACTTTAGAAAAATTTAACAATTTATCATATAGAAAACGAAGTGAGGGTATGGCATTGCTTAGAAATCTTTTCGGAAAACTTCCTAAAGATGCCCATATTACACCGCCATTTTATTGTGACAAGGGGTCACAGATATTTATTGGAAAGCACTTTTATGCTAATACTGGTCTTATTATTCTTGATGAGGCAAAAGTCGTCATTGGAGACAATGTTTTCATGGTACCTAGAGTTTCCATTTATACAGCTGGTCATCCTATAGATGCTAGTGTACGCAATTTAGACTTTGAATATGCCAAAGAAGTTACTATCGGAGATGATGTTTGGATCGGTGGTAACGTTGTTATAAATCCCGGTGTTACTATTGGAAGCAATGTCGTCATTGGATCAGGTTCAATTGTTACAAAAGACATTCCAGATGGTGTCATTGCTGCTGGAAATCCTTGTAAGATTATCCGTGAAATAACTGAGAAAGATACAAAATTCTGGCAAGAACAATTGTCTGATTATCAGAATGATACGGTTGATGCAGACTAAAAAAAAGATTGACACCACCTAAATTATTGCCACAGAGTTGCCACAATTTTGCACCAAAATAACCAAGATTTATTGCCCTACTTTTAGTTATACTTAATTCATAAGAATAAGTGAGGTAAATAAAATGGACTTTAAAACAAATGTTAAAGAAAACTTTAACAAAATGAAACGCTCAGCAAGAAAAAATTGGAAAAAGATTCTTCTGATTAGTGGTGTCGTTTTAGGTGTTGGTGTGATTGGTGTTGCCATTGGCTCCAAATTTGGAGATGATAATGACCATAGGGAATACAGAATGGAAAGTCGAATGGACAACGACTATAAGGACAGCTCAAATTGGTCAGACTCGAAAAAGAGTAGCAATTATTCAATGACCTATGATGAATGGAAAACAGCTATTTCGAATTCAAGTCTTTCCACTGCTGATAAAACAACCTTTACAACAGCGTTAGATAAAGCTAATGACAATATTCAAAAAACAAGTGATTTACAAGCTCAAATTGATAAGCTATATACTGACAATCTTGAGAGTTTAGACAAAGAATATACGACTTTGGTTAGCAAGAATGCAGCCCTCTGGGTAAAAGTTGATGATGACCTTTCGAAAGACTCTCTCAGTCATTTAGACACAGATGATATCACAGATTTAAGACAAGACGTTAATTCTTCAACAACTTTAACTGATAGTGAAAAAACAACACTTTTAGCAGATTTAGATTCTCTTACAGATCTTAAAGCTAAGTGGTCAACAGCCTATGCTACTTACGTGGAAAAATCTACAGATCTCAAGACGCAATTGACAACAGCTGAAAATGCCGTGCAAACAACTCTTAAGGATAATACAGTGACAACAAGTATGATTTCTGAGGTTTTGGGTTACAATTATAATCATGATAACAATCATGATGATTATAATCACGATAATTATGATTATGATGAAGATTAGTATCAGGTATCAAGTGCTCTGGCTCAAAAAGTTTGCTAGATTATTTGAATAGAGTAGATGGAGTATCAGAAATATTAAAAGCCTAAAAATTATTTAGGCTTTTAATACAGGCATTTTGCCACACTTTTACCACAATTTTTCTTTATACAAAACGAGATTTTCCAAAAAGTTATTGCTATAATTATTATATAGAAAAATTAAGGAGGTGAGGGATTTTGATGGTATTAACAAAAAAGGTTAAAGGATTGCTCATTGTAGTGGTACTATTGACAATTTTTGTTGTTGGAGGTTGTGTGTATGCCTATAATACTTTTGGCTATTCGCTCACAAAAAATGAAGCACAAGCAATAGCTTATTCAAATGCTGGAGTGTCAAAAAATGAAGTTAGCTACTCGAAAGTTTCTAAAGAACGTGAAGGGTTAACAGCAACCTATGATGTTGATTTTGGTACAAATACTACTGATTATAGTTATACTATTGATGCCTCATCAGGCTCGATCCTTGAACGTGATGCAGAACGTAATAATTTTCACATATCTTCATCGCAAGCAAGCAGTGATTCTTCAACATCAGCAAGTAACTCAACAACGCTAGTTACACGTGATCAGGCTAAAACGACGGCATTATCAAATGCAGGTTTGGAAGAATCTGCTGTGACTAATTTGACAGTTCAAACGGACATTGACAATGGTATATCTGTCTTCGAAGTAGAATTTCATGATGGAGCAGCAGGTCTTGAATATGACTACACCATAAATGCAGAAACTGGCGAAATTATAGAAAGTTCAAAGGATACTATTCATGACTAAAAAATCTAAAATTAAACACAGTAAAAAATCTCCAGTTCGTCTTATTTTACTGTTGATATTACCAGTAGTTGGGCTAATATATTTGGCTGAATGTATAGGATTAAAATTGATTAGTCGGGTAGGAAAACGGTGATTGCAAAAAAGGACTCATCCTAAACGGAACAGTCCTTTTTTTATATTGTTAAAAAATTATTCTGCTGCTTTTTCCCATCTCTTTGCCAAACGGCGTGAGATAGTTGAGATAATAAAGTTAATGACAAAGTAGACTCCTGCAACGATAGCATAAAGCGTAAAAACTTGACTTGGCTCAAAATATCGTCCCATTAAAATTTGACTTTTACCAAAAAGCTCTTGAATAGCAATAACTGAGTAAAGCAATGATGTGTCTTTGATGACAGTTACAAATTGTGAAATGATAGCAGGAAGCATTTTGCGGAAAGCCTGTGGAAAGACAATATAAATAAAAATTTGAAATTGTGTCATCCCTTGAGACAGTCCGGCTTCAGTCTGACCACCATCGACTCCATTGAGACCACCACGGATGATTTCTGCTAGAGCTGCCGCAGTAAATACCGTAAATGCAGTAATCCCTGCGGGTGTTGACTTCATTTGAAAGACAAGGAAAATGATGAAAATCCAGAGTAAGTTGGGTACATTGCGAACAAATTCAATATAAATGCTTGAAATCAAGCGAAGTATCGTGTTTTTCCCATTTCTCATGACTGCTAGAACCGTTCCAATAAGAGTTGAAAGAACAATAGAAATAAATGAGATGTAAAGCGTTAATCCCAAACCTTGTAGAAGAAAGTTGATGTTTGTTGTAGTTAAAACTGATGACATATATTATCTCCTTTCTATATTGAGTAGGATTTTTTGTTTTCTTCTTCTTTGCGACGCGCCCAAGTTGCTAATGGGAAGCACATAATGAAGTAGAGAACAGCGGCACCCGCAAAGGCTGGAACATAGTTTGTTGTTTCATAAGCCCAAGCTTTTGCAGTAAACATAATGTCAGCACCCGAAATAATAGCCACTGTAGACGTATTTTTAATCAAGTTGACAACTTGGTTGGTCATTGGTGGTAGAATGGTACGGACAGCTTGTGGTAAAATAACTAGACTCATGGTTTGACTATAAGTCAGCCCTTGAGAGAGAGCTGCTTCAGTCTGACCACGTGGAACAGCTTCTATTCCTGAACGAATAACCTCAGCAATATAAGCTCCGTGATAGACTCCTACACAAAGTACTGCTGTGAAGAAAGTTGAAATCATAATAGCTCCATTACTGATGATAGCAAGACCGTAGTAAACAAATACGAATTGCACCAGAAGAGGTGTGTTTTGGAAAACTTCAACATAAACACGAGCAACTGCTTTCAATAGCTTACTTCTCGAAGATGACATAGCTCCAAAGACAATACCCAGTGCTAAAGCAAGTAGAAGTGCCCCTGCAGACATACCAAGTGTGTATAAAAAACTTTTTGCAAACTCACCAAAGTTGGCAAAAAAGTCAGCCCAACGTGAGAGGGCAAATGGACCAGAAGTTAATAAAATCATGTCAATTTCCTCTCTTTCTTATTTGTCGTCATCTGCACTAGCAGCTTTTAAGTTATATTTATCATAGATTTTTTGAAGACTGCCGTCTTCTTTCCATGTACTGATCAGACTATTGATATAGTCATTTACTTCTGTATTTGATTTTTTAGTGGCAATTCCATAAAGTTGCGTATTGAAACCACCGTCTAAAATCTCAGTTTTCTTACTTTGGTAGCCAGAAAGAATTGATTTATCAACTGAAAAAGCTTGGATGCGTTTGGCATAGAGTGAGATGGCAAGTTCTGGATAAGACCCAAGCTGTACAAATTTAAAACTCAAATCGTGTGCTTTCCCATATTCTTCAATAGCGGCTTTAGTTGTTGCACCTTGTGCAACTCCGATTGTCAATCCATTAAGGTCCTTAATGGTGGAAATCTTACTTGATTTGTTTACTAGAAAGCCGATTTCGTCTGTATAGTAAGGGTCAGAGAAATTATAAGATGCTTGTCGTTCAGGAGTGATGGTATAAGTAGCAATAACGATGTCAACTTGGCCATTATCTATAACAGCCTCTCGTGTTTGGGCCGTTACTGCTGTAAATTCAACTTTGACACCTAATGATTTAGCTATCTTACGAGCAATATCTATTTCCATTCCCTCATAGTCACCAGTCTCAGCACTGTAGTAACCGAAGTTAGGAACATCTTGTTTAACACCAACTTTTAGAACACCAGAGTTTTGTATTTTTTTGATTTGTGCTGATGTCGATGTTTCTGCCAATACTGATTGAACTGAAAATAAGGTAGTGAAAACAAGGAAAAAAGCAATCAAATAGCTTATTATTTTTTTTGATTTCATAGATTCTCCTTAGTTTACAGAGACACGTTCACTAGTGTGATTGATGATTTTACTTAGGAATTGCTTAGCGCGTGGTTCTGTTTGATTGTCAAAAAATCCTTGAACATCTGTCGTGTCAACAAGAATTTGGCCTTCAGCCATAAAAATAATGCGGTCAGCTACTTCTCGAGCAAAGCCCATTTCGTGAGTTACTACAACCATATTCATTCCTTCTTGAGCAAGATTTTGCATAACAGCAAGTACATCACCGATAGTTTCGGGATCAAGCGCTGATGTCGGCTCATCAAAAAGAAGAAGTTCAGGCTGCATGGCAAGTCCACGTGCGATAGCTATCCGTTGTTTTTGACCACCTGAAAGCATACCGGGGAAAGAATCTTTTCGATCCCACATATTGACATAAGTTAGATATTTTTCAGCTATTTCTTCAGCTTCTTTTTTTGATTTTCCGAGAACCTTGATTGGTGCTAGAGTAACATTTTCTAAAACCGTTTTATGTGGATAAAGATTAAAATGCTGGAATACCATACCAACTTCTTTACGAAGTTGTACCAAGTCCTTGGCAGAAGCGTTAGCAACCTCATGTCCATTGACTGTAAGACTGCCTGATTCAATCGACTCAAGTGCATTTATCGTGCGTATCAGCGTTGATTTTCCTGAACCAGAAGGTCCAAGTAAAACAACAACCTGTCCTTTTTCAATTTCTAAATTGATATTTTGAAGGGCATGATAGTCTCCGTAATATTTTTCAACATTTTTGAATTCAATAAGTGCCATACTATCTCCTTTTATAGATAAAATAATCTGTTAGAAATTCTAACAGAATAGAAGTAGTTTATCATAGGAAGGATGAATTGTCAATTATTATCAGAAAATTTAGAAAAAGACAGACAATAACTTTGCAATAATTCGTGCTTGAAGTTTTCAATTAAAAGCCATTTTTGATATAATTAAAAGGAGTAGGTTTGTTTGATAAGACTATTTATATAGAGTGATAACAACCTTTTTACGATTTAATAAATAAACCTTGAGGTGAAATATGAAAAAAATTCTTATTGTTGATGATGAAAAACCAATTTCTGATATAATAAAATTCAACTTAGCTAAAGAAGGGTATGATACAGTAACGGCTTTTGATGGAAGAGAAGCTATTACAAAATTTGAAGAAGATGATTTTGATTTAATCATCTTGGATCTTATGCTGCCAGAACTAGATGGTCTAGAAGTTGCTAAGGAAGTACGTAAAACAAGTCATATCCCAATTATTATGTTATCAGCTAAAGACAGTGAATTTGATAAAGTCATTGGACTTGAAATTGGTGCAGATGATTATGTTACAAAACCATTTTCAAATCGTGAACTATTAGCCCGTGTCAAGGCTCATTTGCGTCGAACTGAAAATATTGAAACGGCTGTTTCAGAAGAAAATGCTTCTGGGACAAATACGGATATTTTAATTGGTGATTTAAAAATTTTACCTGATGCTTTTGTAGCTCAAAAGCGCGGTGAAGAACTTGAGTTAACGCATCGTGAGTTTGAATTACTACATCATTTAGCAACACACATGGGACAAGTGATGACCCGTGAACATCTTCTTGAAACTGTTTGGGGCTATGATTATTTTGGTGATGTTCGAACTGTTGATGTCACTGTTAGACGTTTACGTGAAAAAATCGAAGATACACCCAGTCGCCCAGAATTTATTTTAACAAGGCGTGGTGTCGGATACTACATGAAATCATATGAATAATACAGTCACGAAAAATTTAAACAATTTTGAACTAGCTCTTCTTTTTCTTCTGGCTTTTGTTGCAGTTTATTTTATTTATTTAGCCATTCGTGATTATCAAACGTCAAGAAACATCAAAAGTTTAAGCAATAAAGTTCGTGATTTGATCACTGGTGATTATGCTGACGATATTATTATAGATAAAGACCGAGATTTAGCTGAGTTGGCAGATCATCTGAATGATTTGTCTAAAGTTTTCCGATTAACACATGAAAATCTTGCACAAGAAAAAAATCGATTAGCAAGTATTCTTGCTTACATGTCCGATGGCGTTTTAGCGACAGATCGTGGTGGCAATATTACTATGATAAATGAAACTGCGCAGAAACAGTTAAATTTGTTGCGTGAAGATGCTTTAGAATTGAACATAGTTGATATTTTAGGTTCTGATAGCCCATACAGTTATCAAGATTTGGTCTCAAAAACACCTGAAATTGTTTTAAATCGGCGTGATGAGGTTGGAGAGTTCATTACGCTTCGGATTCGTTTTGCTCTGAATCGACGTGAAAGTGGTTTTATTTCAGGCTTGGTAGCTGTTTTGCACGATACAACTGAACAGGAAAAAGAAGAGCGTGAACGACGTCTCTTTGTTTCTAATGTCAGTCATGAGTTGCGAACACCGCTAACTTCTGTAAAATCATATTTGGAAGCTTTAGATGAAGGAGCTTTGAAAGAGGATGTTGCTCC
>CAZPYI010000040.1:0-16534 GCA_964590305.1 uncultured Streptococcus sp. | reverse complement strand
CTGAAATATTGAGGGTTCATCTTCCAAGAACTATTTCCTTTGTTCTCAATAGTAAAATTAACAACTACTGGGATATTACCAGAACCATCGTTTAGTGTTCGTGATGTGTCTTCTGAAATACTATTGATTTTTACAGTCAAGCCGTTTGTAAAATCGATAGCGGTACCAGTTTTGTGAAATTGCACTTCCTTAGAAGATGAAGTGGTAGTTGATTCTTCTTCAGAGGAACTACTTGAGTAGCTTGTTTTATTTGTTGAACTCTCACGATAAATGTCATCATCTTTCTCGTCATAATACATACCATATTTATCCAATGCGGCATTGATTGCATCAACTCTATCAGCTAGTGAAAAGGTGGCGAATGCAAATATAATTGTTAGCAATCCTAAAACTACTGTAGACAAAAATAATGGCATTTTGATAAACTTTTTCATTTTTTACAATTTCCTTTTTATTTCAGCTTTTAACGTGGTTCAGTCTTTTGCACGTAGTTTTTTTTAAACAATATCCATTAAATTATAGTATTCATCAATAACCATACATTCATCGGCTACAGTATTCAATTGGTGCCTTTGCATAAAATTGACGTAGTTGAACTCATAGTCTGATTCTCTCAACTCTTCCTCTAATAAGAGTCTGATCATATTTCGATTAGCTTGTAACTCGAATTGCTCATGACGTCTTTGATATTGATTAGAATCATGTTCAAGATGTCCAAGTTCGTGATAGACAACCTTTTTCATAGCTTCTTCTGAAAGTGATTTATTGATAAATATGATTTTTATCTCACTAATGTAAATACCCGGACGCGGCCATAACTCATTATCAAAGTAAGCTAATGTCACGCTATACGATTCAACAAGTTCTTCAATAGTCATAGACTATTTTCCCTTCGTTTTTATGATTGCTTTTTTTAAAAATGAGAAGTAAAATGTAATTGAAAGGGAGTGATATAGATGAAATTAAAGTTATATGCTCATTTAGCAATACTTTTCCAAATATCAGCGTTTATTTTTTTGTTTTGTTATATTTTATTGAGCCATGCCTTAACTTTTCCAATCATTTTACTTCTTAGTTTTAGCGTTTCTGAAATTATTCTTTGTCTATTTCTTGAAATTCAAGTAGTTCCTTTTGAATAATTTTTGAAGCTTCTTCTGGAGACTTTATTTCTAGCTGAGAAGTTGCCCCCTTAAATTCCGGAGATAATCCTCTGTCAACTAATAATGCAATAGCCTCAGCGTTTAATTTATTCGCTTCGGCTTTTTTTATTGCCTCATCGCCATCGCTATTTAATTGTGCTTTAAACTTAACTCCTTTTAAATCAACTTCTACATTTGCTCCATTTCGTTTTATTAATTGTTTGAAAGCAACACCCCCAGTGAACAATAAAACAAAGGTAAGTAAGATAGCAAGTGTGGTTGGATCACCCAGGAATTCAATCGGTCCCCTTGATTGAACATTTGTTCTTAGAATAACTTTTTTGTCGCCTGGTTTAGTAGAGTTTTCAATGATTTTTATCATCTGTGTCAGTGTGTGCAAGAATGTGGTATATTCAAATGCATCAATATTACTTTCCTGTTGAACTTTAAATGTAACACTCATATAATCTTCATCAATGTATGCATCATAGAGACCTCGATTGATAAACTTTTTATAGGTGTTTGCATCTGTTATGGTATGCCCAGAGTATATTAATTTGTATAGTTGAGGATCAATATCTCTATTTTGTATTATCCCCAACCAATGAACTTTTATACGCTTGTTAAATGGACAGACATTTGATGCAGACTCAATGTTTTCTTCGGTCTCAGTGTACGGTCTGCTCGTAACTTCGCCAACAAGAAAGTCATTTGGTGCTTCAGACGGAACAATTACAACATCTCCGATGTTAATGCTATAAGCAAATTTCATCATTTGATTATAAGCAGAACCTGGCTTTTCGATGTTCTTATCAAAATCCTTGATCTTGCTCTTTACAGATCCTTCATCTAGTTTATCTAAGTCGTCAAAAGTAATATGATTCCATCCAATTGCAATAAATCCGCCATTTAGAAAACTCTTATAGAATAACCCTTTTTGAGCTCTGACAAACCAGTAGTCTTTTTGGCTATTAATAGATGGAAGCTCTTGAAGCAATTTTTTGAATAAATGATTAAATATTGATTCAGTCTCTTGAGAAATATCCATCTTATTTTCTTCCTTTCAAATAAATCTCGATAATATTTGTAATTGCATCAACATCTTCGTCAGTAAGTGGTTTACCGTCAAATGTTTTGGCGTTTCTTGCCATTTTACGTAAATCTTCAGTAGTGTATTCTGATGCAGTATCATCAGATGCAATTTTTGGATTATCTGTACGTCCTAACAAATAATCAGTAGACACATTGAAGTAGTCAGCAATTTCTTGTAGACGGTCGGATTTTGGAGTTTTTTCTTTTAAAGTATAAAGATAGTTTACACTAAATCCTAAATCTTCCGCGACTTTTTGTAAGCTAATACCTCGTCTTTTAGCTAATTCTTTTATTTTTTCAAACGTGGAAAACATTGTCATTTCAACCTTTCTGAAGCATGACAAAAAATATTTATAAAAAAGTGTAATTTATCCTTGACTTATTTTACACTCTAGTATAAAATATAATTTGTAAAGCGAATGAATAAGCGAAACAAAAAACGAAGATAAAACTAAAAAAATAAGTTTGGCGACTTTGATTATCAGTATTTATCAAGTATTTTGTCAGTGATTTTCTTATACATTGATTTTACACTTGTGTATAAAAAAAGTCAATAAAAAGTATAAAAAATTCGCAAAAAAATTCGCTTTACTATTTTAAAGAAAGGAAAGATAAAAATGAGTCAGCAACATCAAAAATGGATTGCTTTAGTCGAACAACGATTGAAAGAAAAAAACTGGTCGAAAGCAGATTTAACACAAGCGGTTGGTTTACGAAGTCAAGGTACTATTACCGATTTGCTCAAAACTGGTAAAGGTAGTGTTGATTTAAAACTACGTGTTTCTAAAATTCTTAGCATTCGTGAACCATGGGAAGAATTTGAAGAAAATTAAAAGGAGGAAAATTAATGAATAACTATATTTCTCATGAGGAACTTGAAAATAATAAGCAGGAAATTATCAAATTATTGGCCAAAAATGGTTTTACAAGTGGAAAGGCAATTTTTGTACTTAATGAAACAATTGAACACATTAAAAACTATTCAACATTAAGTATTTAGCTGTTATTTTAACACTTTGATAAAGGCTTCGGCTGCATTCTTCATAAATTTTAATTGCTTATCTTCTTCACCGCTGCCAATCCAAAAAAGTTTTTCAGTAGCATTTAACTTAACTTGATAAACTTCATCAAAATGCTGCCCAGTAGCAGTCTGATAGATGATGTTAACTCTGACGATTCCTTCTGTTTCATCATTAATGAAGTGCATAAATTTTTGCGACGGAGCAATAGTGCAGCCGATCAACGAGGACATATTAAAATCGTATTTGTCAATGCTCCGCATGAATTTTAAATCTAAGATGGTGGCAGGAGTATTGCCAAAATTCTTTATGACCATGTATTTATGAAAATTTTCAATCTCAACGGTTTCGAGATAAGCAACGACTACGGGCCTGTTAGCATCGGCAGTGATTTCTGCTGTTAATTTGTTTGCCTCACTAGCAATTTTTATGGCTTTGTTTGAGTAGTAAATCGATAATGCTCCGATGACGGTTGAAAAAACGATTGATAAAATCTCAATGATTTCAGATAAAGTCATGTTAGCCTCCAAATATTTTTATTATATTATATCAAATTTTAAAAGGAGCAAACATGAAACCAAAACGATATCCGTATTGCGGAAACAAAAAGCAACCTCATGAAGAGATTGTTATCAAAGTAAATGAATTAAAAACTGATGTAGCTTCGGTTGTTTCAAGAATGAACCAAGCTTTTAGTCGAATTGTAGGTGATACTAAAATTTATGTAAACAACAATGGTGTAGAACTAGAAGCACCTAAAATTATTGTAAAGGAGTAAGAGATGAATGAACTTCAATTTTTAATAACCCTGTTATTATCAACAGTTTTTTCATTAATTTCTTTCATCATTGTGACAGCAGCTGCTGACAAGGAATTTAAGAAAATGCGTGATGAAATGTATGGCGATATTTGGAGAAAGTACAAAAAAAGAAGCGACAAATAGCCTACTTCTTGAATGATTATCTTTTTTGTTTACGCTGTTTTTTAACCTCTTCAACGATAGCATCTTGAAGAGCAGGAGCTGCAGCATTCATCATCATACCAAAAACTTCTTTAGCCATATCAACTTCAGATTGCTTTTGAATGTTTTCAAGTTCTAATTGGTGGGCCTCTTTCATTTTTTCAAGTTCGTTGAGATGATTTTTCTCTAAAGTCTCCATATCGTGCTGAAATTGCTTTTCGAGGGATTTTAAATCGGTTCTATTTTTCAACCAAGATACCAAAAAGCTAAGAAGCCCAGTTATTATAGCAGGAATTGTAGCAGTTCCTAGAGTAAACCAAAATTGAAAATCTTTCATAGTAATTCTCCAATCGTTTTATTTTCATTATATCAAATTCAGAAAGGATATGGCATGAAAACCCAAAGTATTATCGTTTTTTACAAAAAAGGCTTCAAAAGAATATTTCTTTTTGAAGCCGACAACATCGATGATATGTTCCGAGCCCTTGAATATGATGCGTTCAAAGACAAGAAAGGTAGAACATATTTTTTGGTTGATGGTGTTGAGATTAAATTAACAGATAGCTAAAGCCCAAGAGTTTTTAACACAATTGCAGAAGCAAGTTGTTGAAAAATGGTTAAAGAAGCAGAACCGACTGATTTTATAATCTTCTCTTTAGTTTGGTTAAAAACAGTTTCGGAACGAATATCATTTAATAATTCGTGACCCGACCAAGTTAAATCAGTAAGACGTAAAACAGTTGTGGTGTTATTGCCAGAAATTTTCAAACCTGTAACATATTCTTCTTGCAACAATTTTAAAGCGTTATATTGAATTTCGTCTTCGTTATATTTAGACAATTTTTTATAAGATTTGAAATTCGCAAGAATTAGCTCATCTTTACGATTTAGGATTTCTTCGATTGTTAGCAAAATATCTCTAATGCAATCATAATTTAAATTCATATAATCACCTCCTTTCGAGATGATTATACCAAAAAAAAGACTGATAAAATCAGTCGCACACAAAAATAACTTACTTACATTATACCAGAAAGGGGTTCAAAAATGAATGATATTGCCGAAATTCTTGAAAACAAAATCGATGCAATGATTACGTCAATTATGGTTAACAAACTTGATTTTTTTGACAAAGATAATCAATTCAGCCCGCTGATGACGCAAAGCGAAGCGAGGAGGTGGCTTGGTGTCGGAGATGACACGTTGAAATATTATATTTTCAAAGGTATGCCAGTTATTAAAAAGGGCGATAAAATTTATCGAATTCCAAGAGACGCAGTAAAAGAATGGTTAAAAAACGAATGGAGAAACATTTAACATGACATATTTAATTATCGCAGTAGCAGTTTTAGCGTTCGCTGAAATCATCACATTGACATTATTCGGTAAGAGAGCGAGAAAGAAAGAAGAACCAAAGCGCGTGTATTCAAAACGTTTACCTTGGGAAGAAAAACAAATTGCATACAATCGCATGCACGGTTTACCAGATGACGCAATTTAAGAGGTGCTAAATGGAAAATGAATATTTTGACACAGATGAAATTATGCTAATCGGCTTTGACACAGATGGCTGGCACGGGTGCTGGGGCGAAAGAGAGGAAGAGAATTAATAATGTACACATACGAATACCGCTGTTTGAATTGTGGTGAGCGTTGGGAAATTATTGATAGTTACCAGCCGCTTGAGTGTCCAGAATGCAAAAGCGAAGAGATTTATCAATTATGGAAAGTGAGGTCTTACGATTGAGAGTATATGTAAATAAACGAAAAGAATTAATCTTAGCACCAGATTATTTTGAAAAATACGGCGGTGTAAGTAACGAAACAATCCAGCTGAAAAGTGGTGGATTTACTGATGAAATTAAAAAAGAAGTCAGCGAAGCTATGCAAGAAATTATCAACCGTTGGCAACCTAAAGTAAAAGGTTTACCGTTCGAAGCATTGTTTGCTGAAAAACAGCGACAACTTAAAAGTTTTAGCGATTTTGAAACAGTAGCAACTGAATTAATTGAGGAGGAGTTTAGCACCGATGAGTGAAGAATGGAGAGACATTAAAGGTTATGAAGGCTTGTATCAAGTCAGTGACCAAGGACGTGTGAAGAGCTTGGAACGAAAAACGCCCTCGGGCAAATCGTCAACGAACGATTTTTAAAATCAAGGGCGAACGGCGGTGGTTACCTGCAAGTTGGTTTATATGCTAGAGGAAAACGAAAAATGTTTCTAGTCCATCGATTAGTGTGCGAAGCATTCCATGAGAATCACGATAACAAGCCTGACGTTAATCATCTAAATGAGGATAAAACAGACAACCGCGCTTACAATCTTGAATGGTGTACTGCTAAAGAAAACAACAATTTTGGCACACGAAACGAGCGAATGACTAAAGCCAAAAGTAAACCAATTAAGCAATACACACACGACGACGAATTGATTAAAGTTTGGCCATCGGCTAGTGAAGCTGAAAGACAAGCAGGTTTCGGTCGCAGTAACATATGCAAAGCCGCTAACGGCAAATACAAAACGCATAAAGGCTTTATCTGGAAATACGTTTAAAGAAAGGAAGAAATAACGGATGAAAATTATAAATGGTTCGAATATCGAACTTACCAGAAACTGGCGCATCCTCATTTATGGGAAACCTGGTCTTGGTAAGACGACACTGATTAAACAGCTAAAAGGCAAAACGCTAGTATTATCACTTGATAATTCGCAACGCGTTTTGGCAGGTAGTGAAAACATTGATGTCGTAGAGTTTGATAGAGGACATCCAACAGAATGCATGACTAACTTTCTGAAAGAGGTCGATGAAATTCTTTCAGAATATGACAATTTAGTCATTGATAATATTTCAAGCTTTCAGTCGGATTGGTTTATTGAACAAGGACGAAAATCCAAAAATGGTATTAGCAACGAATTGCAACATTACAACCAATGGACTAATTATTTTCTGCGTGTGCTGACAGCAATTTATAGTAAGCCAGTTAACATTTATGTAACAGCTTGGGAAGATACCCACGATTTAAATTTGGAAACAGGGCAAATTATCACGCAGTATGTTCCGCAAATCAGAAATAGTGTTTTAAGTCAGTTATTAGGGCTTACAGACGTTGTCGGACGAATCATTGTCAATGAGAAAACGGGCGGTCGTGGGGTTGTTTTAGATGGCTCTGAAGGTACGTATGCTAAGAACCGTTTAGATAAACGCACAGTCTGCGCCATCGAGGAAGTGTTTGTATTTAATGTTTAAATTATTTGACTACCAATTAGATTTAATTGACAGGGCACGCAAACAGATAGCTGACAAGAATGTTATGATCGTCAGCCCACCTGGAAGCGGTAAATCCGTTATTATATCGGAAATAGCAAAATCAGCTACTAAGAGAAGCGGACACGTTTTATTCTTAGTCCATAGAAAAGAATTAATAGACCAAATCACAAACAGTTTTAAGTTCCATGAAGTTGATATGTCAAAGGTTGATTTACTTACAGTTGGTAAAGCTAAAAATCGTCTAGATGAACTAACTAAGCCAACGCTTATCATCACAGATGAAGGTCACCACAGCAAAGCTAATACTTATCAGATGATTTACGATTACTTCTCAGATGTCCCACGATTAGGTTTTACCGCAACGCCTTGGAGATTATCTGGAGATGGATTCACAGATACTTATGAAGTTATGATTGAAGGTCAAACAGTTGAATGGTTAATAAACAATCACAATTTAGCACCTTATAACTATTATAGTGTTTTATCGATAGATACTGATAAGTTGAAAATTCAAAACGGTGACTACTCAAATAAATCAATTGATGATGCACTTGGTAAAAGCATATTTGGAGATGTCGCCCAAGAGTACATAAAAAGGGCTAACGGTCAGAAAGCTATTTTATACGCTCACTCAGTTGAAGCGAGTCAAGCATTCGCAAAAGAATTCCAAACGCTGGGGATTAACGCAGTGCATGCAGATGCTAAGACGCCTAAAGCAGAACGAGACAAAATTATGCAAGACTTCAGGGAAGGCAAGATACAAATTATCTGCAATGTTGACTTAATATCCGAAGGATTTGACGTTCCAGACTGCACAGTGACAATTCTGTGCAGACCTACAAAATCCTTGGTACTGCATCTCCAACAGTCTATGAGGTCAATGAGATATCGACCAGATAAGCTAGCAATCATACTTGATCACGTAGGCAACTACAAAATTCACGGTTTACCTGATACACCACATGATTGGAACAAGTATTTCATTGGTGGATGGAAAAAGAAAAATAATAAAACCAATGAAGTTAAATTTAAAGAATGCCCTAAGTGTTCAGCATGTTATCCATTAACAGTTAAAATTTGTGAAATGTGTGGATACGATTTTCAATTAGCTGATAAAGCTGAGAAGGAAAAAGTAGAAGCGGAACTTGAGTTAATTAAAAAACAAGAGTTCCAAACAGCTCAACTTGCAAGTAAAAAGTTTGGTAAAGATTTAAAGCAGAATTGGAAAATTGCTCAAGCTAGAGTTGAGTATGAAGGTAAAGGAAAACCACTTTATAAGTTGCTTTACTTTTATATCATGTCTGACTGGGCAGAAGTTACAATGTCAGAACTATTAGAAGTAACTGGCAAGTCAGAAAAAGAAATATACACTGCCAAGAATTGGCTAGAAAAAAGATTAAGAGGAAAATAATAATGGCTTTTACAACAAACTATTCAAACATCCAAGAGTATCAAGAATTTAAAGAACAATTTTATGAATTTATCGTAAAGGATGCATACGAGGAACAATCGAAAAATGGAAACCACTGCATCACACTTGAACTTGTTGTTCGTAATGATGTTAAACAAGAAATGCAAAATTTTCGTATTTGGGACAGATTGTATCGCTTAACAGCAACTAACAAATATGATATTGAAAAACTTATGAAAAAAGGCGGTTCATTTATCGGACAAGAAAAAACCTACGAAACATTTGAAGATTTTATTAATGATTTTAAAGGTCGAGTAGCTAAAGGAAAAGTTTTCTTAGACGAATTTAACGGTAAGAAAACACCTAAAGTTGGATTCTTTACAAAAACAGACTTCCCAAATATCGAACACAAATGGAAAGAAAAAACAGATAGTGCAGGGTTTTCACTAGCAAACATTCAAGAAGAAGATCTACCATTTTAATATCAGGGGGATAAATGACAAATAATGAATTTATAGAAGCTATTTCTAAATTGACAACCGAAGCAGACTGGGGTTCTCCAGTCTTTGGGGAGTCAGTGATGAAAGCTGAATTTAGAAAACAACTCTTTAAAATAGTTCCGATAGATCCTAGTGGATACATTCAAAAATTATATTTTTCAACGCTTGTTAAAGATGAAGATATTATGTATATCACTTCCAACGGTAGGCAAACATTTAGATATTTATTTGGAACAACAGAAATCAAACAATCAAAAGAAAAAACAGAATATCTCGTATATGAGGTAGAAAATAACTTCCCACCGTTTGCAAAATTAGTCATTGATTACATTTTAGGTATTTATACCTTTAACGGGAGTAAATTATACGACGTAAGAAATAAGCAGTTTAAATTAATTGACGAGTTCACACTACAAAGTAGATACGGCTTTAAAGATTCTGGTCACGTTTTAGAAATTCTTTGCGGTATACACAAAACGCTAAACATTAAACCAATAAACTATTTAGAACCTTACCAAATAGCTGGTCGTGATTTTATTATTGATCTTGAAAAATCTGAAATCATTAACGAATCACCAATGCAAAACGTATCATATTTTAAATATTACGATGTTGATTATGAAACTGCTATGGATGGACGAAAAATTGCAAAAGAATATCTTGAATATGTCATCGCAGATGATAATTCATTAAATAATGCAATACTACAATCTTACTTTATAGCTCAAGTTGCATGTGGTGTCAGACCTAAAACAAATTTCTTTATCTCGAAATCTGGGGTACGGACTGGGAAGGGGTTACGACACATAGCGTTGTCTGGGCTTTTCAATAAGATTGATGTCGAACTAGACACGCTTAAGAGTAATGGTTTTGAAGCATTGCAAGCTTGGTCTATGTTCTCTGGTGGAGAGATGGCGCTTGCAACAGAACAGGGAGATATTCAGGGTAACGCAATGGAGCGTGTGTTAAAAATTATTGCAACTGAAAAATCTCACGTAGCACGAGCGATTGGACAGAATCAGTCAATGGTAAATCTAACATCAGTCTTATGTGTAGACACAAACCGAACTGTTGCTTTGTCTGATGAAATGGACGGACGGAAAGTCTTAATTCAGTTTAAAGACAGACCTAAAAAAGAAACTGATATTGAGCGTGAACAGATTTTTAAAAAATACTGGGACGCATTCACTGATCGTGATAAGAATCCTAAAATTTCTGGATGTATTGGCTTCTTAATTAACTCAATTGAGTATTTTAATAAAATAGGCGGTCAATATCACTGGGAAAATGTTGAAGTATTTAATGATATTGATTTAGATGAGTTCCAAGTAGCACTCATTAATGCACTACAAGAAGTTGAATTTGTGCAACGGACTGACAATAAAGAAGTTATTGACTTATCATTACAAGTTTATGGAAAAAATGGGAATGCATTAAGCAAAGCCATATCTGAAATCGGAGTTAAAAGCAAGTCTAAAAAAGTTAACGGAAAAACAGTCAGAGGGTACATCATTGAAAATAAAAATCGATTTGATAAATATATTCAATAAAAGGTTGCAGGGTGTTACGTGTTTGTTACGGGGTTTTTGGTAAAGTCCGTAACCTACCGAATCGCTTTAGTACCAATTGATTGCGACGTTAATATAAGAAAAGTTACAGGGTTACAAACAATAAGTCTAATTAATGATTTGTTAATTATTTATATATATGAAGGGGTAGGGTGGGGCGCAACCTGCTAACCCTGTAACTTATTATTGACAAACATTATAATATCAACTTTTAAAGGAGTTACGAGGTATGTACCACACAACTGCACTATCATTTCTTAAAAAAGGTTATCAAGTCATACCACTATCAAAGAAGACTGGTAGACCTATAATTCCATTTAAGGACAGAGAAATGACGAAAGAAATTATCGAATCAATAAACTGGTTTAACTGTGATTACGCATTATTAATGCGTGGCATTTGGTGTATTGATATAGATACGCACGATATGGATGAAAAATTAGCAAGTGAATTGTTGACTATGATAAAAACACTTGGTGTTGATTTATTAGTAGTACTTACTACTGATCAATACGGAAATGGTTTAGATGGTTATTCGTCAATTGTCAGAAGTGAACATAAAGATGAATTGATAAAAAATTTTAAAAATACTTTTGTCGAAGTAACAAAAAGTGGTGGAATGCATATCTTATTCAAAAAGCGTGATGGCATAAATTACTCACAAAAGATTGGTGTTATGCCTGGTATTGATATTAAAGCTAATAACAATAACTATGTGAAGATATTTCCGTCTGACGGACGAGAAGTATTACAAGCTGTAAAAAACTTACCTTACTACGATGGAAAATTTGAAGAAGATATCTTTAAACCGAAACAAGAAAGTATCGTTACTTACTTTAGTGGTTCGATTGTTAAACCGAAATCAACAGGAAACCATGAAGGTAGAGAAGCTTATGAAAGAGTTGCCACTGGAACATCATATAACAGAAATGATGATTTGTTTAAAGGAGCTTGCTGGGCGTTTGAAAACGGTATTGATATTGACGATTTAACGTCAATCATTGGTACTGTTAAAGGTAGAGATGTATTCACTAGAGAGGAGTTTGAACAAACTATTGAATCAGCAAAAAGAAAAGTCGGAACACGATATTCAATCCCTTATTAGATTGGAACTAACAAAGTTAGGTATCCCTTGTTTTAGGATAAACGTTGGTAAGGTCAAAATGAAAGATGGTAGATGGTTTTCTACTGGCGCACCAAAAGGCTTCCCAGACTTGTTTGGTTTTCGAAAAGATGGACAAATATTTTTCATCGAAGTAAAAAACGAAACGGGTCGTGTGAGACCTGAACAGAAACTATTTTTGGAAACAATGAAAGGCTTTGGAGCGTTAGTGGGAGTGGCTAGAAGTCCAGAAGAAGCATTGGAGATTGTAAATGAGCAAAGGAACAAATAATTTAGCAGCTAAACACTGCGTCATATTTTGCAAACATCAAAATGAGACACCGTTTGATGTACTGAAAAAGTTCATTGAATGGACGAAAGAAAAAAATATTAAAAGCTATATTGAGATTAGCAAGATGTTGTATGTGACAAGAAATGAAGCAAAAAGAATGCTGGATTTAGCTGCATTACCAGACGACATTATTGTTAAACGAATGAAAGAGGTAATGCATGAAAGTAAATGTGTATAAATTCACCGATAACAAAATCGGTGAGACGTTCACAGGTTCAATCGAAGATTATTACAAGCATTTAAATATCACGAAAGCGGCGTTGCAAGGTCGCATATATTGCAAGCGAGTTAACCGAGAATGGTTAGGTTATAAAGATAATGGCAAAGGCGCCGTACGTTTAACGACTTACACAGATGTTAAAACTGGTAAATCCATTTTTGGAACGAAGATGGATGCACAGAGATTTTTTAAAAAAACGTGGCGAGCACTCCAAAACGACATTGAATGTGGTCTGATAGTCGTTGAACCTACCGTTAAAACAGAAAAAGCTAATTCGAAAATCAGAAAGATTTATAAGAAGTCTGACAGTAAGACGAAACGTGCGCTAAATAAATACTATTTAGAGCGTGCGATTGCTATGGGAATATAATTATATTCAAAACAAATTAAAACGCCGCAGAGAGGACGAGAGGGGACTTAGAATTGATTTATTATCTATACGAAAGCCATTTAGGTGACGCATACATCACGAAACGCAAAGCGAGTTGCGATGAACTATATTGCGACACATGTAACGATAGTGATGAATTGCTTGGCGAATTTAAGAGTGAAGCGCAGTTAAGAAAGCTGTTAGAACGTGAGGACTTTTATTCGGAAGTCATCGATGACATTGTTAAAGATTGGAAAGAAGCAAGAATATGAATAAAAAAGAAGGAATTGGAAATTATAAGATAGGTCAAAAAGTCGCAATATATGGTTATATAGATGCAATAAATATTGAGAATAGGAATGATATAGAAAATACAACCACTTTAAAAATAAACACACCAGTTAAGACAATTAGTGTCAATCCGAAATATGAAGTAGTAACAACAGACCTCAACAAACCTAAACCTGTTGTGCCGCAATTTGTGGCCAAGTGGATAGAAGATCACAAAGAAGATTTTTCGGATGCGTCTGCAATAGATATGTATGAGAATCTAACCTTAGATAACAATGGTGGATATTATCACGATGTGTGGATTTGGGTTGTTTATCACCACCGCGATTTTATCAAGGCTTGGCATGACGGCTACACGGTCAAAACAGAAAAACTTTATACGGTGGAGATACCGAATCCTAATAGCGCAGGTGGAAAAACAATTTTGTTCAAACAAAAAAGCACAAACTTAGTAATCATGGCAATGCTTGACGAAAACATTAATAAACCTGAATATTTATGGTTAACAGAGCAAGAAATCCGCAAAGATTTTGAATGGGCATGGCAGCTTGCGGAAGAGGTGGAAGTATGAAACACTATCAAGTAGTTGGTTTTGAGGAAGATGGCCCTGTATTTTGGTTCACCGTCACAGGTGACAACTTCAGAGAAGCGCTCAGGGAAATAGAAAAAGATTACTACATGACTGATATGGCTTTTTACAAATTGGAAATTACGGAGGCGAAGGAATGATTAAAAAGTATATTAAAGTAACACCTGTCGAGGCGATTCAAGTAAAACCGTACAATTACGTTGATGTTATAAAATTTGCTAATAATCAAGATATTAGGTTTGGCGAGATAGGGCTTTTTCATACGATTAAAACTATTGAAGGTTATATGGGCTTTAATGATTTTGATTATCTCATTAAGAACCAGACTGGTGAATGCTATGTGTGCCGAAAAGATATTTTTGAGAAAACGTATAAAGAGGTGGAAGAATGATACCAAAGTTTAGATTTTTTGGGAAAGTAGCCGATGGAGCGATGCGAATGGTTCTGGCTGAATCTATAGATTTTAAGAACAAATTTGTTTATTACAGCTATCATGAATATACCGTAGAAGGTGATGACCATGTATATGGAGACGTGATTGGTTTTGAAGATTGTGTTCTCATGCAATCTACAGGCTTGTTTGATAAAAACGGCAAGGAAATTTTTGAAGCAGACATCTTGAAGTGTACATCATTCGATGGTTCTTTCTGGTACGAAACCGTATCATGGGATTCAACGCTTGCTGGGTTTGCAACACTACAAAACGGATATGATGCGACTGCAATTAGTTACATAACAGATAGCAAAGCCATCACGATCGAAATCATCGGAAATATATATCAAAATAAAGAATTATTGGAGGGAGAATAGTGATACCAAAACGTTATCCATATTCAAGAAATCAATGGGAGAAAAAAACCACTGTATTATATAGCGGTGATAATAGAGAATATTGCCGCTTAAACATAGAAGTGAATCGTATCACAGGAGAAGTGAGAGGTTAAGAAATGGAAGAAACACATGTTGAATTTTTAGAAGCACAACTTGAAATTGGTAAAGCAGTTATTGAAAGCATGCTAGAACTTATTCCTAAGAAAGGCACGGAGATGGCAACTATTCCTGTGACTATTGAGGGTTATGAATTTGAAGTTGAAGTGAGAATGAAATGAATAAAGTGGAAGATTTTTATAATTCGAGTTCTTATAAACTGAAACAGGATATCAATAAGTTTGCAGAGGACCATGAGATTATTAATGTTTCAATTGCTGCAAATACAACTAGTATGGGTACTAGTGGTTATAGTGCTATGGTACTTTATAAGGAGGGATGACCCACAATGGTATCTAGCAAGGTTCAAATCCTTGCGTGGGTATAACCCGAAATATAAAAAACGGAATAGAGGTGGTGTGAACCACTTCTTCTTACAAAACAAATTAGTATATAGTTAGTAAGTTCATCGGGTTACTTGCTAGCAACATAGCGAAATAAGATAGAAAGGGAAACTCAATGTAATTTTTAATCTAACGCAGTTATCGCTAGACTGTTATTATACAAGGCGCTACTTTCCTTATGGATAATTCAATGGCTGGGTCGTGCGCCTGCCCAAAAAGAAAAAGCCCTGCACACGCAAGACCTTCAATGTTATATTCACTATTTATATTATAACATATTTTGGAGGTTGTGAGTGGTGGCTAAAAGCAAAACAGAAGCAGAGTATTTATTGGAAGAACTAAGACTGATTCCTAAAATGATAAAGCAATTGAAGTTGGATGTTGAAGCTACTAGAAGCTCACTGCTCACGTCTCCACAATGGTCTGACATGAACGTCAGCGGTGGCATTCGATACTCGCAGACAGATAAGAACGTGGCTATTATTGACGCGTCTGATTATGGGCTGGCAGAGATTGACCGTCTTATCAAAAGGCGTGAGGAAATTATCCGTTTGATTATGGAGCTGCCCGACATAGCTCAACGACATGTCTTACTAACGACTTATCTAAACTGTGAAACGTTCGATGAAGCGATTGATATACTAGAGTTAAATAGAAACAAATATTATACGATTAAGACTAAAGCAGTTAAAAACCTGAACATTATACTAAATAATGATTAAAACGTACGGAATTAGTACAAATTAATACTCAAAAATATAATCTGCCATGCTAATATAGTAGTATGAAATAACGATGAAGGGGGTAACTAAATGTTATACCCTTTTGTTATGCAAAAAGGAAAAAGGAATATGAAACCGCAAAAACTTACTATTGTTGGTGGAAGGCGAAAGCAAGTAGACTTTGATAGTCGAAGCGAAGAGTACAAGAACTATAACAAGACTAGATGGAACCATGACAAGAAGCTGACAAGATTCTATAATAGTTCTGCTTGGAGAAGTACAAGTAACTTAGTATTGCTTCGTGATGATTATGTCTGTCAAATGTGTGGAAGAGAAGCGACGATGGTCGACCATATAATTCCAATTAAAAAAGATTGGAAAAGAAGATTAGACTTGACAAACCTTCAAGCAAGCTGTAAAGCATGCAATGATGCAAAAGCTAATCGTGAGAATTATGGTGGAAAACAGCCAATAAAAAGCGAACTATATAGCTTTATATTTTGATGTGATTGCTTTATTATTCGGAAATACCCCATTGATTTTTAATGGGGCTTGGTATTGTTCGTGTTCTACAACGCTGCCCTCTTCCGTGCGAAAAA
>CAZPYI010000039.1:0-16894 GCA_964590305.1 uncultured Streptococcus sp. | reverse complement strand
GCTAATGAATGCATAAGCATCATTAGGATTTATTGCTATTGCCTGATTAAAAGCATCGATAGCCTCTTTCTTTTTTCCAAGAGCAGATAAGGCATTACCTTTGAAATAAAAAGCATCAGCAAATTTAGGATTTATTGCTATCGCCTGATCATAAGCAAGGAGGGCCTCTTCGTTTTTTCCAAGAGCAGATAAGACACGACCTTTGTTACTAAATACATAAGCATCATTAGGATCTATTGCTATTGCCTGATTAAAAGCATCGATGGCCTCTTCGTTTTTTCCAAGAGCAGATAAGGCATTACCTTTGAAATAAAAAGCATCAGCATATTTAGGATTTATTGCTATCGCCTGTTCATAAGCAAGGAGGGCCTCTTCGTTTTTTCCAAGAGCAGATAAGGCGTTACCTTTGCTAATGAATGCATAAGCATCATTAGGATTTATTGCTATTGCCTGATTAAAAGCAAGGATGGCATCTTTCTTTTTTCCAAGTTCAGATAAAGCAAGACCTTTCTTAAAGAAAGCAGGAGCATCATTGGGATTCTTTTCTATTACTAATTCAAGTTCTTTTAGTATTCTATTTAATTCGTCTCTTGCATCCTGTATACTTGCCATCTTCCCTCCAACTGATACAATTTTTTTATATTTATTTTATCATAGATGAGAGTAGAATTAAACTATCAAACAAGATAATCAATTAACTTATTTCCTCTCAATTATTTGTAAAATATGTTATTATGAAGAAAAAGAGATTGGAGGTTTTATCATGAAACAATTTTCACTTTGGTCAGGGATCATTGCTCTCCTGGTTGGGATTTTTCTCTTTATTCATCCTTTTACAACTACTGCATTGATTGCTTGGCTTATTGCCTTTATAGTCTTGTTTTCAGGTATTGCTAGTCTTATTGCTTACTTTTCAGAAGAGAGCGGTAAGCGCACACTGTGGCATTTAGTTCAGGGGATTATTTCAATTGTGTTTGGTGCCATTATGTTGTCTAGCTCTGCTATGTCATTATCTGGGACTATCATGACTGTCACTGCCTACTGGGTTCTGATTAGTGGTGTTTTTCGTCTAATTGGTGGTATTCAGTTACGTCGAGCTGGCTTCTCTTCGTCAAACCAATTTTTAGGATCTGCACTTATAGCAATTCTGGTCGGGATTTTCCTTCTCTTCAATCCACTTTTGTCAGCGATTTTTATCGGACGCTTAGTTGGATTACTACTTATTGTCGCTGGTATTTCAGGTATATTAACATATTTCCGTTTTAGGTGATATGATAAAAGAGATTGAACTTTTTGTTCAATCTCTTTTTTTGTGAATAATAATAGACTTCAAAAAAATCTTGCTTTTGTGAAATAAACTGCTACTAGTTTACTTACTCTTGGTAAACTGACTATTATACAAGTCATAATAAAAACCTTTTGAAGCTAATAATGTCTCGTGATTTCCTTGTTCAATGATTTGACCATTATTTAAGACCAGTATCTTATCGGCTTCTTGAATAGTTGACAGACGATGGGCAATCACAAAGCTTGTCCGACCTTCCATAAGTTTAGACATAGCTTTTTGAATCAGCAATTCTAAACGTGTATCTACAGAAGAGGTTGCTTCATCTAAAATCAAAATCTTTGGATCAGCAAGCAAGGCACGTGCTATTGTCAACAGTTGCTTTTGCCCAAGAGAAACGTTACTTGATTCTTGATTCATTTCCATATTATATCCGCCTGGTAGGGTGCGAATGAAATGATCAACATTGGCAGATTTAGCTGCCTCTACGATGTCCTCATCACTAGCACTTAAATTACCAAACCGAAGATTTTCTTTAACTGTTCCTTCGTAGAGCCAAGCGTCTTGTAAAACCATACCAAATTGTTGACGAAACTCTTGTCGAGAAAGTGCACGAATATCGTGACCGTCAAGTTTTATTGAACCCTTTGTAATATCGTAAAAACGCATCAAGAGGTTAATAAGAGTTGTCTTCCCAGCACCAGTAGGTCCAACAATAGCAACCATTTCACCAGGTTGAACTTCTAAATTAAAGTCTCGAATTAATGGTTTGTTTTCAACGTATTGGAAAGAAACATTTTCAAAGCTAACATGTCCTGTCAAATCGTGGCTTAACTTTTCAGTCACTTGGTTAACTTCATCATCTTCATCTAGGACTTCAAAAATACGATCCAAGGAAGATTTAGCGCTTTGAATGACTCCTGCTAACTGTGTAATGGTTTGAACGGGCTGACTGATCTGCCAAACATATTGAACGAAAGCTTGCATATTACCAATGGTCAAGGTACCACTCAAAACTTGAAGACCACCTACAAGAGCAACTAGTAAATAAGCGAAATCTGAGATAGCGTTAAGCACTGGCATCATAATCCCTGAAATGAAACTTGCTTTGAACCCAACATCACTCAAAGTTTCAGTAATTTGACGAAATTCATCTGCAGAATCTTCTTCATGACCATAAAGTTTAATGATGTTAAAACCTGTTAAATTTTCTTGCACAAAACCATTCATGTCACCCAGAATATTAGCTTGTTTTTTGAAATAGGGTTGTGATTTTTTAAGGATAAATTGAGCACTGATGTATGTTAAAGGAATACATGCAATAACAATGAGAGCCAATGGCACATTTAGATAGAGAACCATTGCCACAACTAAAACAATGCTTAAAATAGCGTTGATGATTTGTAGGAAGCTCTGTTGAAGTGCGTTTGAAACCGTTTCAACGTCATTAGTAAAACGACCTAACATGTTACCAAATTGATGTCGATCAAAATAGGATACTGGGATGGTATTGATTTTCTCACTCAAATCATGTCGCAAATCACGGATACTATTTTGCACCGCATTTGTCATAAAATAGTTCGAACCGTATGAACATACTTCGTAGACCAATCCTCGAACAAAATATAAAGCTAATATCATAAAGATATAGTCGGTATTGATGCGAGCTCCAGCAACTTTGTTGATAATATCGAGAACATTTGCTGTTAACTCTGTAATAGCCAACCCAAGAATAAAAGGTTCTAGGACACTTGCAATACTGCCGACTACTTTTAGAAAAATAGCAAAGAAAAGTGAGCCTTTGTATTTATTTAGGTATTTCCACAAACGTAGGAAAACATTTTTCTCTTTCATTTTAACCTCCTATTCTTCTGTTAGACTTTTATTTTTCAATTGTGAATTAGCAATTTCACGATAGATGTTATTACTCTTCATCAGTTCATTATGAGTTCCACGACCAACGATTTCACCCTCATCAAGAACGATTATTTGGTCTGCATCCATGATTGTTCCCACACGCTGTGCAACAATCAACATGGTAGAATTACCTGTAACTTCTTTGAGTCGCGCACGTAATTGTGCATCTGTTTTATAATCCAAAGCAGAGAATGAATCATCAAAAATAAAGATATCTGGTTGCTTGACTACTGCTCTTGCAATAGAGAGTCGTTGTTTTTGACCACCTGATAGATTGCTTCCACCCTCAGCCAGATGTGTATCAAATCTTTCCTCGCGGCTCTCAATGAATTCTTTCGCCTGTGCGATTTCAGCAGCTCTAGCAAGTTCATCAAGCGTAGCATCACCTTTACCATATTTGAGATTTTCGCCTATTGTACCAGTAAACAGAAGAGCTTTTTGTGGAATGAAACCAATTTTTCTGCGTAATGCTTTTAGATTGTAATCTCTAACATCCACACCATCCACTAAAATTCTCCCTAAAGTGACATCAAAGAAACGTGGAATCAAGTTAACAAGAGAGGATTTACCAGAACCAGTTGAACCAATAAAAGCAACTGTCTCACCCGGAGTAGCCTTAAAACTAATATCATGCAAGACAGGACTTTCAGTTTCACCCGGATAAGCAAAAGTGACGTTGTTAAATTCCAAATACCCTTTACTTTGAGTTTCTGTGATGCCATCATTATTAGGATCAATCGAAATGGGCATTGCCATAACTTCTTTAATCCGATTACTAGAAACCACCATACGTGGGTACATTGTAAAGAGATTTGCAAATAATAGGAATGAAAATAAAGCATGGAAACTATATTCAATAAAAGCAACTAAATCACCTATTTGAATATGATTTTCTTGAAGAGGTTTCAAAGCAAACCAAACAATAACTATAATCATAGCTACGATAATTTGAACAAATAATGGTTCTGTAATACCAGTCAGTTTGAATAAACGACTAGAAATTTTTTCATATTCTTCATTTTTTGTATCAAAACGGTCTTCTTGAAATTTCTCACGTGAAAAGGCGCGGATAACGCGCAAGCCAGTCAAGTTCTCACGAACATACTGATTGATTTTATCTAATGTTGCTTGTTGTTTTTCTGACAAAGGTCGTGTTTTAACAGCAACATAAGCTACGACCACAATCAAAAATGGTACAGCTATTGCCACAATCCAAGCCAAAGATGGGCTTGTCAACAAAATCATTATAATACTTGACACCATCATTAAGGGTGTTACTAATCCCATACGTAAGCTTTGTTCAGCAAATTGCATCAAAACGAAAGCATCACTTGTCATACGCGTCACTAATGAAGAAACACCGATTTTTTCATATTCATGATGAGAATATTCTTGTAGCTTATCATACATATCATTTCGCATATCACGAATCATGCTTGTTGTCAGTCGTCCAGACGCATAAACTAGTGTGACTCTGCCAACAATTCCAAGTATAACGACAAAAACCATCACACCTGCCCAGAAATAGATAGCCTGCTTATTTCCTTTTGTGACCCCTTGGTCAATCATTCGCGCTAAAGCAGTTGGCAATCCTAGATTAACGACAATAAATAGGAGACCACCAAAAACATCTGCTGCTAACCATTTGGGATATTTTTTTAAATATGACCAAATATAACCCATAAACTTCCCTCTTTCTCATTATTTCTTTAATCTAGCAAACAAATAGAAAGCCGCATGGCTTCCCGTTTTTATCTAGATATTACTTCCATCCTAACAAATTTTTCCAAGACAATCAAGTCCATAATCTTTTAAGTTCAAACTCACATTTAAAGAGGTTGTCATTAGAAAAACAGTCTCTATCTTTTTAATCAATCAGACACAATGTCTTTAATTTTCTAATTCACACAGATAGTCATAGCGTTCATATTTTTCCAATAAAACGTCATTAGACTTATCAAGCTCAGCCTGTAAGCCAGCTAATTGTGTATAATCACTAACATTTTCTTGCATTGCTAACTCAAACTCTTCGATTTTTTCCTCAAGTACAGCAATCTCGTTTTCAATACTTGCCCACTCCTGTTTTTCAAAGTAAGACATGCGTGTTTTGGTGCTTTTTTCTTTCTCAACTACTACATTTTCTTTTTTCTGTTGGCGAGATGACTGGCTAACTTCAAAAGCCTTCTCATCAAGAAAATCTGAATAATTCCCGAAAAATTCACGAATGTTACCATTTTCAAAAGCAAGAATTTTATTGGCAACTTTATCTAAGAAATATCTATCATGGCTAACAGTAATTACTGGACCACCAAAACTTTGTAAAAAATTCTCAAGAATTGTCAGAGTTGCAATGTCAAGGTCGTTTGTCGGCTCATCCAAGAGAAGAACATTAGGCTTTTCGATCAAAATCTTAAGTAAGTAAAGACGCTTCTTTTCGCCACCTGATAATTTTGAAATAATAGCACCATGTGATGACCGTGGAAAGAGAAACTGTTCTAAAAGTTCTGTAACACTAGTCGTTCCGACACTTGTTTTAACGTCATTGGCCACTTCTTGCAAGTATGAAATAACACGTTTGCTCTCATCCATATCTTCCAACTGTTGTGAAAAATAACCTATTTTGATTGTCTCCCCAATAGCCACTCTACCATGACTGGGTTCCAAATCACCATTTATCAAATTAAGTAATGTTGACTTACCAACACCATTATCTCCCACAATACCTATTCGGTCTTTATTCTGAATAATGAGACTAAAGTCTGTCAGTATTTGCTTATTAGGATAAGAAAAATCAACCGCTTCAAAATTAATGACTTTTTTACCAATGCGACTGGTTTCAAAATTAATTTCCATATCTGACGCACTTGACGTGCCTGATAAATCAGTTTTCAAATCATTAAATCGATTAATTCGAGCTTGTTGTTTCGTGGCTCTCGCTTGTGGTTGAACACGCATCCATGCTAACTCTTGTTTAAAGAGTTGCTTTTTCTTATGCAGACTTGCAGCATCACGCTCATCTTGCTCGGCTCGTAATCGCACGTAATCTTGATAATTTCCCTGATACTCAATTAAACTAGCATTATCTAATTCAAAGATACGTGTGGCAATTTCATCTAAAAAATAACGGTCATGCGTGATAAACAAGACTGTTTTTTTACTTGATTTCAAAAAATTGCTTAGCCAAGCAATCGTATCTATGTCAAGGTGGTTAGTTGGTTCATCTAATAGAAGCAAGTCCGCATCATTGAGCAAAACTTGTGCTAATTGAACACGACGACGGAGTCCTCCTGACAGATCCCCAACTTTTTGCGACAAGTCCGAAATCCCCAATTTTGATAAAACAGTTTTAACGTCACTTTCAACTGACCAAGCATCCAAAGAATCTATCTCTGCCATCACCTTTTCCAGTTCTCCTTGACGGCTTTCTTGATAATCGCTCATTAAGAGTTCATACGTTTTAATCAAAACCATTTCTCTTAAATCTGATGAAAGAACAGTATCAAGAATAGTCTTAGATTCATCGAAAATAGGATTTTGTGTCAGATAGGCAATCTTATAATCATTTCTACTTGAAAAGGGTGAAATATCCCCATCAAAACCCAGATGACCAGAGATTACATCAAGTAACGTCGTTTTTCCAGTCCCGTTGACACCAATGATACCTATGCGGTCCAAGTCATGAATAATAAAGGAAATATCGCGAAAAACCGTTTTATCTCCAACAGATTTGGTTAAGTGGTCAACTAAAAAATCACTCATTGATGCTTTCTCCTATAAAATCAAAGATCGCTTGCTTATCGTTGGCAAGCTCTCCCAAGACAATTTTGTCTTCAATTCGCTTCAATAGCTGACCCATTTCAGGACCAGCTTTAATGCCAAGTTCCCTAATTAAAGTACCGCCGTTGACAACAATCTCATGCTTATCATGAATGGTCAAAGTTTTATCTAATAATAAAATCCTGTCAAAATCAACTACTAGACCTTGTGCTTGTCTCAATTCTTCTGCTCGGGTAATTAAATCTTTCCCATAACAATAAACTTCCGGACTCCCAAGAGATTGGTTCAAACGAAAACGATAAATGTGTACAATTTTCTCAACATCATTTTGAAACTGACTAGAAGTCTTCCATTTTTTTAAAAATTCTTTTGGCGCCTCAATATTAAGTGCTAAAATGAGTGCCGCCCAAGCTTGTTCTGAAGTTACAAAGCAAAACTGATTTTCTAAGCTCTCTAAAAGACTCATTAACCTATCTTGTGTGTCCTTTAACTTTGGCAAAAAGTTTTGAGCCTGACTTTCAAGCAAGGCAAGAATACCTTTTCTCCAGAAAGGTGCTGTTAGTAACTTATCAAATTCAATAAAAGAACGCTCTACTGAAATTTTTTCAAGTAATGACACATGATCTTTCATGGCAAGAAAAGTTTGCCATTCAATTTCAAAATCAAGAGTAGCCACAAAACGAAAACCACGCATAATACGTAGGGCATCCTCTTCAAAACGATCTGAAGCAACACCAACAGCACGCAACAGCTTATTCTCAAGATCCTTTAAGCCACCAAATTTATCAATGACAAGACCGTTTTCATCAAGAGCAAAGGCATTGACTGTGAAATCACGACGTTGTAAATCTTCTTCTAGCGAGCGCACAAAAGAGACATGACTCGGTCTTCTGTAATCCACATAGATATCTTCTGTTCTAAAGGTTGTAATTTCATATTCGCCACCACCTTCTAAAACTAATATTGTTCCATGTTTGATACCAATATCAATTGTACGGCTAAAGATTTGCTTAGTTTCTTCAGGATAAGAGCTGGTTGCAATGTCAACATCATGAATCGGTCGATTAAGTAGCACATCTCGAACACTACCACCAACAAAATAAGCGTCAAATCCTGCAGTTTTAATTTTTTTTAGTATTGGCAAAGCCCTCTGAAATTCAGAAGGCAGATTGTTTAATCTCATAGTAATTTTTCCAAACCATAAACAAGTTTGTCACGTTTGACAACCTCTTTAATCCCCAAATTGACACCACTCATGAATGATATACGATCATAAGAATCATGGCGAAGTGTAAGGCCTTCGCCTTGAGCACCGAAGATCACTTCTTGGTGTGCTACTAAACCGGGTAAGCGGACACTGTGAATACGGAAGCCATCAAACTCAGCGCCACGTGCACCTGCTAACAATTCCACTTCATCTTCTACACCCTGTTTCTTATGCTGACGAACCTCTCGAATAAGCTCTGCTGTTTTGACAGCCGTTCCAGAAGGGGCGTCTTTTTTCTTATCATGATGTAGTTCAATAATTTCTAAATCTGGAAAATATTTGGAAGCTTTGGCAGCAAACTCCATAAGTAATATGGCTCCAATAGCAAAGTTTGGGGCAATCAAACCGCCAACTTTCTTACTCGAAGATAGGGAAATCAATTCCTCAATCTGTACTTCTGTAAAACCAGTCGTACCTACAACAGGTGCAAATCCATTTTCAAGGGCAAAAAGAGTATTTTCATAAGCAACTTTTGGAATGGTAAAATCCACCCAAACATCTGCGTCAAAACCTATCAAATCACTTTTTCTTGTAAAGACAGGAATCCCATCAACTTCGGTTTCATTTGCAAAAGGATCTAAAACAGCAACTAATTCAAGGTCGCTATCCGATTTTACCATAGCAACTGCAGTCGAGCCCATTTTCCCTTTAAAACCTGCAATAATTACTTTTATACTCATGAATATCTCCTCATTAACTGATAAGTGGTGTTATGCCAAATGCAACTGCTCCTTCTCCAAGATGAGTTGCTATAACAGCACCAAATGATACAATGTCAAGTTTGCCTAGATAACCTTCTTCAATCAAAAGTTGGTGAAAAGTCATTGCTTTTTCCTCAGCACGTGAATGAATAATTGTAATTTCGTAATCACCATCTGCCGTCACCTCATCAAGAATCGCAATGAGTCGCTTAATCGCTTTCTTTTCAGTTCTCACTTTCTCATAGACAACAATTTTGCCTTCCTCATTAAATCGAAGAATGGGCTTTATGCTTAGAAAATTTCCTATAACTGCTGAACCATTAGATAGACGACCGCCTTTTACCAAGTGATCTAAATCATTAACCATAATAAATGCAGTAGTATGCCTAATTTGATAGTTAAGCTTTTCAAGAATAAGAGGAAAATCCACTCCTTCTGATTGTAAGTCAAAAACATTACGAATCATACTAGCTAATGGTGCTGAAGTTATCTTACTATCTGGAAAAGCAACCTCTAATTCAGGGTACTCATCCACCAAGAATTGAATATTTTGCCAAAAACCTGATATTCCTGAAGATAAAAACAAACCAATCACATGTGTATAGCCATTTGAAGAGAGTTCTTTCAATAGATTATTCAACTCAGCAAGACTTGGTTGACTAGTCTTTGGTAAATCATCTGAATTTGCCATTTTCAAATAGAATTCTTCTAAAGTTAATGTCCTATTTTCTAAGTAAGATACCTCATCAATCACAATAGGAATATCTAATATAAAGAGGTTCTCATTGTCTAAGATATCATCCGATAACGCTGCCGTATTGTCTGTGATAACTGCTAACTTCATTAACTTTTAAACTCCAAATTAATCCCTGGTTTATCAAATGCTATTTCAGTGACTTCATAAGTCAAACGTTGCACCATATCTAACAAAGGAGCTGCTAAACTATCCACTTCATTTTTTGTAAACTCACTTGGTTCATTAATCATACGGTTTTTAACGTGTACCATCTGTGAAATGACACCACCAATAACGCACTCTTTTCGTACAATGACAAATTGTAAGACGGAAACAATGGTCGTTTGTTTTATTTTTTGATCTTTTTTTATTAATTGAAAGGTTACTTCAAAGTTTGTTTTTGGAATGCCATTTTTCTTCTCCCACTCAGGATTCCTAGAATCAAAATGATATTGATTGACAAATTCTTTTTCACGTACTAATTCCATACACTTCTCCTCGCAAAACGTTAAAAACAATTATAGCATAAATTACAGATCAGATAAAGATTTTTTAAGGTTTAGAACTTCTTTTGTGGGTGTTTATCAATGATTTCTGGATGATTTTCTAAACTATCTTTCCCTTTTGATGATAGACTATAACCACGCAAATCAAACAGCTGTCCTAACTCTTCTTCTGTATAATTGTTTGCAAGAGCTTTGTCTAAATCAGCGCGTTTCATCTTAGATAAACCAGAAACTCCTTTGAACTTTAAGAAGTCTTTGATTTGAGGAGCAGACAGGTGCTTAATAGAGCCAAAAGCTGTATCAACAATAACATAACCTTGGTCAATCAGCCAATCTAGCTCTTTTTGCGCATCAATCCCATAAGTCGTGTAAAAATACTTGTGATGAGTAGATTTATTTGTATAGGTTCCAAAATTAATGCGCCAAAGCATAATAATGTGACCTGGTAAAAGCCCTTCCTCAGTGCGAATCATTTGACGCTTTGCAATAGGCTTTTTTGAAAGTTCATCTTCATACTTTGAAGCGATATAGGGCATTTCATCATGGTTTTCGTATAATTCTTTTATGTTTTTCATAGTTACTAGTATACCAAAAAAAACGAGACTTAGCTTAGATAGTACTCGTTTTATCCTCCTCAAATAACAAATGAATTTTACCTATTAATTTTTTGTCAATGAGAAATCTCTATCACAAATCATACAGTGTCAATCCATAGCTTTCTATTAGACTATTTAACTTAGCGCCATAGTAAGTATCTGTCGCGTATGTCCCAGTGAGTGCAGCTGTAGCATCCATGTAAGTTCTAGTATTTGACTTATGAACACCTGCATAGATACTTTTTTGAAGAAGGTTTGCATAGTCCTGTAGTGATTGTTCTTGACTATTATATGCTCTGAAGTCTGCATCAATTAAATAGGTATTCCCAGAACCGTCATCTTCCCAAGTTTGCAAGGTTACGGAGTTCCCATTATAATCACCCTTTATTCCAAAAAAATTATAATTAGGTGCCTGACTAAGTGTAGATTGCCCATTAGATGATTCCAAAATAGCTTGAGCAATCATGACAGAAGCATAAAGATCGTTTTGATGGGCAATTTGTCTAGCTGATTCTCCAATGCTCTCTATAAAGGAAATGGTAGTTTGATTGGCTGACTCAGATTGCACAATTTCAGAGGAAGTTGCCAATTCATTCCCTTTTTCATAATAGGCAATCAAAATATTAATTACAATTAAGCATATTAAGCCTATTGCAAGGAATGTTCGGCTTGAGATTTTCATTTGACTCTTTTTTTTCTTAGAACTTACTTTTCTTTTTCTGGGTTTTCTTTTTGTAGTCATGGAATAATAATTCCTCCTTCCTTGGGAATTCTATATCCAGTATAGCTAAAAATGCTTTAAAATGTCTCAATTTACTTTTAACAAACCTGAAATTATAGGTTTTTGATTTAGTATTTAAATACTAAAACTTTTGTTTTGTTTCAGTAAAAAAAGACTGAGACTATTTCTCTCAATCTTTTTAAACTCATTATTTTATTTTTTCAAGAATATTTTTCACAATATTTTTAACAGTAATTCCAGACTCTTCAAGAAGTTCTGCTGCTTTATAACGGTCATGATAAGCTTTTTCAACGCCATAATTTTGGACTTTAAGATTGCTATTTCCGAGATAGCTTGCAATCATTTGACCGTAACCACCTTCAAGAACACCATCTTCAAGAGTTACAACAATCTGATGATTATCTTCTAATGAATCTAGTAGTTGAGTATCAAGTCCAGTAATGTATTTTGGATTAACGATGGTTGCTGTGATATCATGGTCATCTGCTAGTACTTTTGCCACTTCTTGAGCAAGTCCAAAGAAATTTCCAAGACCAAAGAGGGCAACTGTGTCACCACTTTGAGTAACAAGGTTCTTATTAAGAAACGAATAATCTGTTGTATCATCTATTCCTGTCTCTTTAAGAGGACCAACTGGTACTCGAATAGCAACCGGATGTTCATTTTGTTCAATAGCCCAATCTAACATTGCCAAATGTTCTTCTTTACTAGTTGGTGCAAGATAAACAAAGTTTGGTATGTGTGCTAAAAATGGAATATCGAAGAATCCTAAGTGACTTTCATCATTCATACCATTAACAGATGCAGAATAAACAAGAATTGTACCAGCTTGATTGTTTAATGCCATATCATGAGATAATTGGTCATAAGTACGTTGGAAGAAAGTTGAGAAGACAACCCAAATTGGTTTAGCACCAGCTTTTGCCAGTCCAGTTGTCATAGTCGCTGCTTCTTCTTCTGCAATCCCTACATCAACAAACTGTTTTCCTACTTCTTGTCGTTGTTCTTGACTGAAAAGTAACATCGGTGTTCCTGCATTAACAGCTACAACTGTTGGATCTTTTTTCATTTTATCCATGATGAAATCTGTTGTCACACTAGAATAAGTTGGTTCACCATTACCAAAACGGATATATTCACCTGTTTCAGGATTGTATGGACCACCTGCATGGAAGGCTTCACGTCTTTGCTCAGCAAATGTCACACCTTTACCTTTTATCGTGTGAATATGAAGAAGAATCGGATGATCGCTATCTTTTATCTCTTTAAAGAGAGCAATTAAAGCTTCCAAATCATTTCCATCTTCAAGATAGTGATAATCGTAACCAAGTGCTTTGAAAATATTATCCTCAGCTTGTCCTTTACTTTGTCGCAAAGAACGTAAGGCAGTATAGATCCCACCTTGAGGGTTAACGGCAATTGATTGGTCATTATCGTTTACAATGACGATCGTATTTGTTCCAGTTGTCGCAATTGTATTGAGCCCTTCATAAGCCATCCCACCAGACAAAGAACCATCACCAATAACTGCTACAACATTGTAGGATTTTCCTTTTAAATCACGCGCTTTAGCAACACCAGACGCTAAAGATAGTGACGTTGAGGTGTGTCCAACAGTGAAGAGATCGTGTTCGCTTTCTTTTGGGTTAGTATATCCAGAGACATCATCATAATGTTCAGGGTCAATAAAGGCCTGAGCACGACCAGTCAACATTTTATGAACATAAGATTGGTGAGACACATCAAAAATGAATTTGTCTACGGGTGAGTTGAAAACATAATGCATGGCAACTGTCATCTCAACGACACCAAAATTTGGTCCATTATGACCACCGTGATGACTTGTTTTTTCTAGTAATGCTTGGCGTGCTTCATCAACTACGTTATGAAGATCTTCTGTAGATAATACCTTCAAATCTTGTGGTGATTGAATTATTTCTAAAATCATTATGACTCCTTTTAAATCTTTGATTGTTTGTATTGTACACCTTAAAGTCAACTCTAAGTCAAGAAAATTTTTCATTTTTTTAGAAATATTAATGACTTAGAAAATGGCAAAACTGTAAAAATGAATGTTAATTTATCATCTTCAGCCAATTGTCAACACTAGCTGCACCAGATAGCACCTGACCTCTTTTAACACCTTTGCCAATTAGGGCGTCCATAACATCCTGTGATTGGCTATAAGTTGATCCACCTGATGTGGCATAGGTCGCCACTTGTTTACCAGAGAAATTTAAGTCATCAATGACTGTGTAAATGATGCGTGGAGGAACTCCCCACCAAATAGGATGGCCAATTATGATGGTGTCGTATTTCCCTAAATCCGGTAATTGACCTTGATAAGGTGGACGACTAGCTTGATCATTCTGTTCCAGATTGGCTCTACTGTTTGGGATATTCCAATCTAAATCCTTTGACGTGTAAGGTATTTCTGGGAGAATATGATATAAATCTCCTCCAGTTCTATTAGCGATTAGTTTTGCAATTCTTTCAGTGTTTCCTGTATTTGAAAAATATAAAATCAGTGTATGAGACATGATAGACCTCCTTTTGAACTGTCATAAATCTCAGTAAGACTTTCTAACTGCTGTCATTATATATCTTGGAGTTCACTCTAAGTCAAGGTGTAATCGCATACTTCTTAGCTATGGCTATTATACTTTTTTTGAATAGAGTAAACAGTATTGGACTACTGATAAAGTTTATAAATTACTTCCCAAATTATTGTCTTGAGATAGTAATTAATCTTATAAAAATTCAGATAGATTTTAACAATCATAATTTAAAAATCTCCAATCGCTATTTGATTGGAGATTGTACTTTTATAAAGCGCCCATTATTTTGTGAGGAAGATATTTTTCATCTAAATAATCCATATCTTCTTTACTTAAATGTAAATCAAAAGCTCCCATAAAGTCGTCAAGGTATTTCTCTTTGGTAACACCAACAATTGGGGAGTGGATACCATTTTGCCAGAGCCAAGCTAGAGCAACTTGAGAACGCGTGACCCCATGTTTATCAGCAATTTCTGCTACTCGTGCAACGATAGCCTTATCCTGCTCCTCGGTGCTATCATATTTCGATTTAGCAACTTGGTCACTCTTACTACGAACAGTATCAGCATCCCAATCACGAACGACACGACCGGCGGCTAAGGGACTGTATGGGACAAGACCAACTCCAGAATCTTTACAGAAAGGAATCATTTCACGCTCATCCTCACGATAAAGCAAGTTATAGTGGTTTTGCATTGCAGAAAACTTCGTCCAGCCATTTTTTTCAGCAACATATTGCGCTTTTTGGAATTGCCAAGCGTACATAGCAGATGCTCCAAGATAGTGAACTTTACCAGAACGAACAAGGTCATTTAAGGCCGCCATTGTTTCTTCAATTGGTGTGTGGTAATCCCAGCGGTGAATGTAAAGAATATCAATGTAATCAGTTCCTAGGCGCTCTAAACTAGCATTAACTTGGTTGAAGATAGCTTTACGTGATAAACCTGTGACATTGTGCCCTTTATGGTCTCCAAAGAAAACTTTAGTCGCGATAACAATTTCATCACGATTAGCATAATCACGAATAGCTCTTCCCAGATATTCTTCACTTGTCCCGTAAGCGTAGATATTTGCAGTGTCAAAAAAGTTTATTCCTAAATCTAGAGCCTTCTTAATAATGACACGCCCCTGCTCTTCATCAAGTAACCACTCAGAATGAAATCCTTTACTGGCATCTCCAAAACTCATACAGCCTAAACAAAGTTTGGAAACTTCAAGACCAGTATTTCCTAATTTAACGTATTCCATGTTGGTATCCTCCTTATTTATCTTAATTATATACTTTAGAGTGCACTCCAAGTCAAGTATTTTTAGTCATTTTTAAAATATTCTGAAAACTGTATGAAAGAACAGTTTGAGTGAACTGTTTAGCCTTTAAAATCTGCTTACAAACAAGGAGTTTTAGGTCATTCCGTAAAATAGAAATTGTTGAAGCTGTATTTGAGTGTTCGATAGGTTAACAAGGATTCGCCTGTATAGGTCAAACTTCGAATAACGTCTCCACTACTATCGTACTCAATAACTTGATTTTTTGAACCCGGCGCAATGACTATATTGCCATTGTAATCCTGTGTGCTACTAACATAAGAAGAATAGGGAATTTCGAAGGAATCCACTAGTCTGTAAGTACCAGCATTTTCATCTACCAAATATTTATAATACATTGAAGCATCATCATCGACATCAATATCTGTCGTGTCATCAGTTTTATAAGCAGACCAATCAAAGTCAGAACGTGAATCCATTAGACTTGAATTGTTATCGAACATGTAGAGGTAATATTGCCCATCTTCTAATGAACTATCAGTTTCGTAAGTTACAGTATGCTGACCCGCATTATTAACAAAATTACCAAGCTTAGTTAACAGCAAATTCGAGTAATCTCCAACACCATCCCATACACTTTCATCTGAAATCATGTAAGAAACGCTTGGTGTAGTGGTAATATTATCCACTTTGATGATAGAAGAAGTTTCACGGGAACTGACAATAATGGTGTTATTATCCAGTACTTGAATGGTATTCAAATGAATGGGATCTAATTTTCCAATATTGTTGCTGTGCTCTTCCAAATCTGTTGCTACAGAATATAAATCCGGCAAAAGGTTTTCAAAGTCTATAGTGTTTTTAATCGTACCAGATTGCGTATCAATTTTGATAACTTGATCTTCTACAATATTATCAGTTTCTTCTTTTTCTTGACTGGTTGCTAAGGCAAGTATATTGCCATCACTATCAAGCACAAAATCATGGTGGAGTGAGAAACCCTGCGAAGCGACATCAATCACCTGAGTGACTTGTCCAAGGTTGGTCATCTTAGCGATTTTACTAGAATTCAATCCTAAATACATTTGATTATCTGAAGTAAAATTCAAGCGCATGGAATTGTAACCAAGAATTGGAATTTCCGCCCGAACCACACCATTATTGTCCAAGTAATAGGTTGAGCGAATCGTATCAGAAGCTTGATTTCCAATGACTGCAAACAAACCATTACTAAGTTCTTTAGTACTATCTCCTTCTTCAACATCATAAGTATTTGAAACTGTTGATTGCACTTTATTCGGCGTGTATGTGAAACTCTTGCGTGATTGTGTGCCATCTTCGGCAGTTGTCGTTAACGTGATTTTATTTTCAACACCAGATACCGCTCCGATAATTTGATAGTCATGACTTGTCGCATAAGTGCCACTAGAATTATAAAGAGTTGCTGAATAATCCTCGTACCCTTCTGCTTCTACTGTGTAAGATACTTGCATTGCATCGGTGGTTTCAAAATAAACATAAAGACCTGTTGTATTTGTCAGAT
>CAZPYI010000038.1:0-17055 GCA_964590305.1 uncultured Streptococcus sp. | reverse complement strand
TGTCTCCTTACCCTGCCCCCTAACAAGTCGTAGAGGTAAAGTCAAATTATCCAATACCGTTCTTGTCGGAAAAAGATTAAATGATTGGAAGACCATACCGATTTCTCTACGTAAATTCAAAATATTATATTTTTTATCTAAAATATTTTGATCTTTATAGAATATTTTACCACTCGTCGCTATTTCAAGCTGATTTAAACAACGAATTAAGGTACTTTTCCCTGCTCCAGAAGGTCCTAAAATACAAGTTACTTTCTGTTTTTCAAATTCTACTGTAACATCTCTGAGGATATGTTTATCTCCGTAGAACTTATTAAGATTTTCAACTCTAATCATTTCAACACCCCATCCATCACCTAATCTGCTCTGCTGGTTCTAAAATTATTTTCGATAACTTTTAAACCAATTGTCAAGACACTGATAATTGCTAGATAAAACACAGCTAAAATCGTATAAGTTTCAACAAAATTATAAGAAAGAGCAGCGTAATTCATGGCTTCTTGTGTCATCTCTTTAACCACGATCACAGTTAATAAAGACGTGTCTTTAATTGACATAATAAACTGATTTCCAAGAGCTGGCAATGCTGTACGAATTGCCAAAGGAGCTATCAGATAGACTGTTGTCTGCATTCGAGTAAAGCCAAGCGAATCCTCTGCTTCCCTTTGACCAAGATCTACAGATTCAACTGCACCACGAACAATCTCTGAAATAAATGCACCGCCATATATTGCCATTGTAATAATACCAGCTGATAAAGATGATAATTCAATACCAATTAAATCTGGTATTACAAAGTAAACATAAAGTGCTTGAACAACAAATGGTATCCCACGAATAACCCAAAGATATACATTTGCTAGTGTTTTAAAAACCTTATTCTGTGAAGCGAGTGCTAATCCAGCTATGGTACCAATAACGCAGGCAAGGCAGATGCCTGCAATCGCAACAATTAATGTGATTTTTAATCCTTGGAACAGCATTGGCGCTAATGCTTTTAATGTTTCAATTGAAAACATAGCCTCCTCCATTTCTATTAGTAATATCTAGTTACGGTTTAGTTCAACCATTTGTCATTAAGTTTATCCATTGTGCCATTTTCTGTTAAAACTTCCAATGCAGCATCAAAGTTATCTTTGTATGGAGAATCTTTTTGTAATCCTAATGCGTAGATTGAGCTCCCTTTATCAAACTCATCACCAACGATTTCTAATTTGGTATCTGGTGTTGATTTTAAGTAATATTTTGCTGGTGGTCCTTCATAAAGCACAGCATCAACTTTTCCTTGTTCCAAAGCTACACAAGCGGCTGTGATGGTGTCATAGGCTTCTACTTTAGCATCTTTTACTTTTTCTGTTGCATAGATATGGGAAATAGTTCCCTTCTCAACTGCAATAGTTTTTCCATCTAGATCTTCAGGACCAGTGATTCCTTTAGTATCATCTTTGTTTACCATAACAACCGAAGCCGCTTCTTGATAAGGAGTTGAGAAGCTCATGATTTTTTCACGTTCACTTGTCTTAGAAAGTCCAGCTGCGATTAGATCAAGTTTATTACTTGTGATTGAAGTAATCAACGAGGCATAAGGCATTGCTTCAATCTTATCATCGGCAATGTCAAAGCCTAACAAATTTTGCAATTCGGTGACAAGATCAAGGTCATAACCAATCAAAGTCTTTCCATCTTGATCATAATACGAATAAGGAGCAAATAATCCGGAAGTTCCAATTTTTAAGCTTACTCCTTTTAAAGACCCTTCAACATTATCAACTGTAATTTTTTCGGTAGTTGTGCTATCAGAACTTGAACTTGTACTGCCACAAGCAGCCAAACTAACTAATGCAAGCAAACCAGCTAGCATGACCAAGTATTTTCTAAACTTTTTCATCAAATCATCCTCCAAATTTTTGTCACTCCTTCAAAAAGTTTTTCAGAAGTGTTTTTCTTAATAGATTAAGTATAGTTTGTCTTTCTCCACAACTCAATAGCCTACTAGCCAATCTTTATTGTGCGTGTACACAAAAAACGTTTTCATTTTTCGTGCGTGTAAACTAAAAGATCTAAAGAAAAAACTTTGAAGATCCTGACCATGATTATTTGATCATGTCAGCGATTTTCAAAGCTAGTAATAATTCTAATTTTACAGAAAGATCTTTTAAGTCAACATCCAAAATAGTACTAATTTGATTCAGTTGATAATTTATTGTATTTCGATGAACATGAAGAATATCTGCTAATTCTTGAATACTCATTTTAGATGTCAGATAATATTGCAGTAGGGTTTTGTATTGTGTTTGATAAGCTTGATCATGCTGTTCTAGTTTTCCAACACGATTTTTATAATAATCTGTCATTAAATTCATATCACTAGACAAGATAAGTTCAAAAATACCCATGTTTTCATAATATAAAATGTCTTGATTTTGGTTTTTTGTGACATTAACCAAACGATAATTCTCTTTATAATGTTCTGATAAAGTGAAAATATTCTCTTCTTTCCTGCCAACGGTCATTCTTATTTTCTTGCTATGATTTAGTTGAATCTCTTCTAAAACACGCTTTTGAATGCGATCAATTTGAGGTTTTAAAAATTCAAAAAGAACATAAACCAAGTATTTACCATCTTCAAATGACAGATACTGTCCTCTCTCCCGATGTATAATCGAGCCAATCTTCAGTCGAACTGATTTGTTAGCTGAAAAGAAATTGTTTTGATTATCAATTGAAAAAAATAATAACTGACAAGATTTAATCGGCTTAATACCATGCTCACGAAAAACATTGATAATCTCATCACGTAACTCAGGGTGAAAAATAAACTGTTTGCAGCTTTCCCCTAAATTAATCACTTTTTCTTGCGCTTCAATAATGCGGTCACAATAATATCGTGTCACATCTACTATTTTTGTCTCCCAAGGCATAACAAAAAGTGGAAAACCTACCTGCTCACAGAATTCTATAACCTCATATGGAACCGTTTTAATGTAACCACCATAATTCACGATTAATCCTGATGCCTGAGCTTTATGTAAATCCTTCACAAGTTCAAGTAACCATTTCCCTTCAGAATCATCTTGATGAGCAATACCAGTCGTGAATATCAGTTCATTTCCATGAAGAAATCGAGCAACCGCTCGATCTTCAATACTATGTGTCCAGTCAACAATTTTATTAAGTCCAGCATCTCCTGCTTTTATCTGAATTCTGTATTTTTTGCTGGTTGGTCTATACAGTTCCTCAAGTGAAATTGTCATTGTCACTCCTTTCGGTTTTACTAAGTATAACAAAAAACAACCAAATTGATAAGATTTAGTTGTTTCGTCTTATTGCTACTTTTCCCAAAGAATATGGTAAATTGATTCAATATCTGACTGTGAAACTTCCTTAATCGAATTTCCAGGACTTCCACTTGCAATGGCATCCTGGGACATTTTAGAAATATTTGTTAAAAATTTCGTCTCGTCTATTCCGTAACCTTTCAGAGTTGGAACACCAATATCCGTGACAAATTTTTCCAAGAAGTCAATAAAATTTTTGCTCGCTAATTCGTCACTATCAGATTCCTTTGCAACACCAGCTAATCTCCCAAGTCTTCCAAACCTTTCATAACACCCTTCACTCACGAAACCGAGACAGGTTTTCAAAAGCATTGCATTCGAAATACCATGGGGAACATGGAAAAGTGCCCCAATCGGTCGGCTCATTCCATGAACAATCGTAACCGAAGAATTGTTGATGCAGATTCCTGCTTCATATGCTGCATAAGCTAAAGCTTCACGCGAGACTTCATTTTTAGGTTCTTGATACACAATTGGTAAGTGTGTCAGGATTTTTTCGATTGCTGAAAGTGCCAAAACATCCGTAAATGGTTGGTGACGGCGGGAAGTATAAGATTCAATAGCATGCGCCAGGGCATCAACACCTGTCGCAACGGTCACACTTTCAGGAGAAGATAGGGTATACGTGTAGTCTACTATCGCTAAATCTGGCAATAAATCATTCGATTTCAATAGCATCTTTGTATCAGTTAAACTATCAGTAATTACTGTAAATTTTGTTGCTTCACTACCTGTTCCAGCGGTTGTTGGAACTGCTACAATTGGCACAAAAGGTCCTGCGATTTCTTTCCCCATCAAGGATAAAAAATCAGTCTCAGGATATTTTACCAAAACAGCTATCGCCTTAGCAGCATCCAAAGGACTACCGCCACCAATTCCTATAATGAAATCACATTGGTTTTCTTCATAAGCAGTTTTACCAGCTGCTATCATATCGACAGTCGGCTCTCCAGGTAGATCTGAAAAAACACCATAGGAGAGACCCGCTTCTAGCAAAAGGTCCCCAAAATCTGAAAACATTGAACTTTTAACTAAATGTGGTCCTGTAACAACTAGAGGCTTTTCCCCTAATTTTTTCAATTCCTCTACTGCTTGGGCTACCGCACCTTTTCCAAAAATAGACTTTTTAGGCAGTAATAACTCTGTCATCATCTCTTTCCCCTTTCCTACAAGACATAAGTTTCATCGACTAGGCTTAATACTTCGTCTAATTTTGCCATTTCTTCTATAAGTTGTTCTTCCGTGATAATTAATGGAGGAGCTACTAAAATCATGTTTTCATGAAAATAGGTCATGAATTTCCTATCTTTCAATTCTTTAACAATCCCTGACATAATTCCTAATTCATCCTTACCATACGGAACTAGTGGCTCTCTGCTCGCCTTGTCCTTAACCAATTCAATTGCAGAGAAAAGACCAATATATCTGACATCACCAACACTTAGGTGTTTTTCTTTCAAATCTTCTAGTAATTCACCAAGTTTTTTTCCAACTTTTGAAACATTCTCCAAAATATTTTGGTCTTCATAGGCATCAAGACAGGCAACCCCAGCAGCACAAGCTAAAGGATGACCTGAATAAGTCAATCCAGCAGACAATAAATGGTCATCAAAATAATCTGCAATTTTACTTTGAACTGCAACTCCTCCAAGTGGAATATAACCACAGGTCACACCTTTGGCGAAGCTGACAATGTCTGGCACTACATCAAAATTTTCAAAGGCAAACATTTTCCCTGTCCGACCAAAACCAGCCATTACTTCATCACAAATCAGCAAAATACCATAGTCATCGCAGATCTGACGAAGACCGGGGAGATAGTTTTTCGGTGGAATTATAACACCATTTGATCCTGTGACAGTTTCGACAATGATTGCCGCAATACTATCGGAACCCTCATAAATAATTTGTTCACGTAATTTGGATAAATAATAGTCGGTCGCTGCTTCTTCACTTTCAAATTCAATACTTTCACGATAAATATAGGGATCAAAAAATTTCAGAAAACCAGGAATTCCGGGCTCTAAAGCAAAACGTCGTGGTTCACCTGTAAGATTTCCAGCACCAAAGGAAGAGCCATGATAACTACGATAACGACTAAGGACTTTATTACGACCAGTATACATTCTAGCAATCTTGATAGCATTTTCATTGGCTTCAGCACCAGCATTTGTAAAGAAAACTTTTCCAAATTCTTCTGGTAACAAATCAATGATTTTTTTCGCTAGAAGTGACCGTGATTCATTGGCATAGGTTGGTGCAACAAAAGATAACTTATCAACCTGCTCTTTTATTGCCTCATTGATGGCTTTATTACCAAATCCCAGATTCATATTGACCAACTGAGATGACATATCAGCATAGCGTTCTCCATTTTCATCATAAAAATAGATACCATCTGCTTCTTCAATCAATATAGGATTCAGATTTTTCTGCTTGCTCCAAGTTGTAAGTACGTAATCTTTTTGGTATTTTTTAATCCAGTCTTTGTTCGTCATAATAATTTCCTCCGCTTCATACATTTATTTTATCTTCTTGAAATTGGAATGGCTATGTATCGTCAAATAAACTTGTTTGTGCAAGTAACTAATTGCTAACCTTCAATTTTTAATGAAATGCTTAATTCTAATAGAATCGACTTTTAAAAAAATAAAGTAATTTCAGAAAAAACAATAAAATTTATGTATAATGTGGTATACTATTTAAAAATTTAAATGTTTTTTGTATAATAACATCAACATTTGAGTTTTCTTATTTCTTGAATTGGACAAATTATTTAATTCGAATACAACTTTTTATCATCAATGACACAGATTTTATTTTGAGTTATTGTAGTAAGTTGTTTATGCGTTCAATATCTTATAAGGAGGTTTATATGGATTATCTTGATCAGGAAATCTTGAAAATTTTGCAAAAAAATTGCCGTACGAGCCTCTCAAGTATTAGCCGACAAATTCATTTGTCAATTCCAGCTTGTACAGAGCGACTTAAAAAACTTGAAGCTAACGGCACTATCAAAAGCTACACTGCCATTTTATCAGAGAAGGTCTTGGACAGGAGCTTGACGTCTCTCATGTTTATCTCTCTCGAACGCCCACGCTTTACAGAAAATTTTGTCAAAAAAATTCAACAAGAAACAGAAATTCTTGAATGTTACTATCTTAGCGGAAATTATGACTACCAACTCAAAATCAAAACCAAAAATACTGAAACTTTAGAGAAAATTCTTAACCGTATTAAAAACATCGAAGGTGTCATGAAAACTGAAACCATTGTTGTTTTAAGTACAACTAAAGAAGTTCATTCAGTATCGCCTGTTGACGATCTTAAGTCAACTATTTGACCCCATTAAAAGGAGAAATCAATGAAAATTGGACTGCCAAAAGAAATCAAAAACAATGAAAACCGCGTTGCATTAACACCAGCAGGTGTCAATGAACTTGTAAAACATGGTCACACCGTCTTATTTGAAGCTGGTGCTGGACTTGGCAGTGGTATCGCTGATAGTGAATACCAAGAAGCAGGTGGCGAACTACTTACCGATGTTCAAGACGTTTTCGACCAATCAGATTTAATTGTCAAAGTAAAAGAACCTATCCCAGAAGAGTATGACCGTTTTAAAAAAGGACAATCACTTTTCACCTACTTACATTTAGCTCCAAATCCACAATTAACGACTGCTCTTCTTGAAAAAGAGATTACAGCTATTGCCTATGAAACCGTTCAAGAAGCTGATGGAAGTCTTCCCTTGCTATCTCCTATGAGCGAGGTTGCTGGTCGTATGAGTATTCAAGTTGGAGCAACCACTCTTCAAAAATATTTTGGAGGTATTGGAAAACTATTGGGTGGCGTTCCTGGTGTTGCTGCCAGCCAAGTTGTTATTGTTGGTGGAGGTATCGTTGGTACAAATGCTGCAAAAATAGCTATTGGTATGGGGGCTCATGTCACAATTTTAGATGTTTCTAAAAAACGCTTAGCTTATCTTGATGACTTATTTGGGAATCAAATTCAAACACTGATTTCAAATGATTATAATATTGCACAATCTGTCAAAACAGCCGACTTACTCGTAGGAGCTGTTCTTATTGCGGGTGCTAAAGCACCAAAATTGGTTACTGAAACAATGGTTAAGACAATGAAGGCTGGCGCTGTAATTGTCGATGTCGCTATTGACCAAGGTGGCTCAATCGAAACTATTGACAGAGCTACAACACATGATAATCCTTGCTATGAAAAACATGGCGTCATTCACTACTCTGTTGCAAACATGCCTGGTGCAGTTCCAGCTACATCAACATTTGCCTTGGCCAATGCTACTCTGCCATATATGCTTGAATTAGCTGACAAAGGAATCCTTTCGGCGCTGAATGGTAACTCAGCTTTACTCAAAGGTTTGAGTACAGCATACGGAAAACTGACTAGTGAACCTGTTGCAAAAGCACTTGGACTTGAAGTAACTGATGCAAAATCACTGCTAATTGAAAAAAAATAAAAATAAATAAACTGGTTCAGTATCCTTACGATGTTGAACCAGTTTTTTATGTCAAAATAATACACTAAAACTTCAATAGTCATAAAAGATAGCAAGTATATGCTACCTTTTAAAAATGTATGCTCCATATCATTTTCAAAATGATAAGAGTCTCTATTTTTCTCTTATTTCCTCTTTAAAAAAGTTTGCTTTGGTGAAATGAAAAAACAAATCAGAAAAATTACTGCAGAGGTGAGAACAATGCTTGAACCGGCTGCTATATTAAAATTATATCCAATGAACAGCCCTGTTGCAGACGAAATAGCTCCAATGGTTGAAGAAAGAATAATCATCACCTTCAAATTATTGGAAAATAAATAAGCTGTTGCCGCTGGTGTTATTAGCATTGCAACAATCAAGATTGTACCCACACTTTGCATAGCGGTAACAGAAACTACAGTCAAAAGCATCATCAAAAGATAGTGATAAAAATTGACTCTGACTCCCATTGATTTAGCTAATATGGAATCAAAAGATGTTAAATGTAAACCCCTGAAAAAAAGAACTATTGTAGCTAAGACAACGATTGATACTAAAATTGTGATCCACTTATCACTATCCTGAACTGCCAGAATATTTCCAAACAAAATGTGAAACAAGTCTGTTGAACTATTAGCCATTCCAATTAAAATGACACCCAGAGCAAGGAACGATGAGAAAGTAATTCCAATAGCTGTATCGCCCTTGATGACACTATTCTCCTTGATAAAAGTTATAATGATTGATGCTAAGAGTCCAAAAATAATCGCTCCAATGAAAAAATTAATTCCTAAGATATAGGACAGAGCGACTCCCGGCAATACAGCGTGTGAGATGGCATCTCCCATTAGCGACATTGAACGTAAAATGATAAAACAACCAACCGCTCCAGATACAATACCTATGACAAGTGCTGTGACAAAGGCATTTTGCAAGAAATGATAGGTCATTAACCCTTCAATAAAGTGTGATAACATATCAAACCTCCTCACCAATAAAAATACTATCTCCATAAGCTTTTTTCAAGTTTTCCTTGATAAAAACTTCGGTTGTGTCTCCATAGGCAACAACTTCCTTATTCAAAATCAATACTTTGTCAAAATAATAAGTGACCTTACTTAAATCGTGATGGACAATAAGAATTGTCTTCCCTTGTTTTCGCAGCTCTCTAAGCAGGTTAATAATGATTTTTTCACTGATAGAATCAATACCTACAAATGGTTCATCTAAAAAGATGTAATCCGCTGATTGAATTAAACAACGTGCCAATAACATTCGTTGAAATTGACCTCCAGAAAGTGTCTTAATTGGCCTATCTTCAAAATCTGACAAGCCTACTTGATTAATCACATACGACACTCTTTCCCAGTGTGATTTACTTAGCCGCTTGAAAATTCCAACTTGAGTGTATAATCCTAAAGCGACACAGCCTTTAACAGTAATTGGGAAATTATAATCAATTTGAGTCTTTTGTTCAACATAAGCAACATTCCCAACTAAAGGTAAGCCATCATTTAAGATGGCATTCCCAGTATAATTGACAAGATTTAACATGGCTTTTAAAAAAGTTGATTTCCCGGCACCATTTGGTCCAATAATACCGATTATTGCAGGGCCTTCAATCGCTAAAGAAATGTTGTCTAAGACTAACTGGTCACTATCATAAGAAACACTCAAGTTTTCTGTGATAATCATATTATTTCCCTCATATTTAGCAATGACTAGCAATCATTACTACTTTATTACTTTCACATTTTATTTTATTGTGCTAAACCTTCAGATATTTTATCAAGATTCCATTTCATCATGGCATAGTAGCTATCTCCGTCTTCACCCTTTTTGGCAACTGAATCTGTGAATATCTCAGAGTAAATTGGAACACCACTATCTTTTGAGACTGACTTCATTGGACGACTATCAACACTTGATTCTACAAAAAGTGCCGATGGTTTTTCTTTTTTTAACTTTTCAACTAACAAGCGGATTTGATCTGGAGTTCCTTCTTCTTCGGTGTTGATTTCCCAGATGTAAGCTGATGGTACATTATAAGCTTTTGAGAAATATTTAAAACATCCCTCACTCGTTACAATCAATTTCTTATCTTCAGAAATACTATCAAATTTTTCTTTGGCTTCTTTGTCCAGTGTTTCCAGCTTAGAGACATAGTTTTCAAGATTTTTTTGGTATATCATCTCATTATCAGGATTTTTAGCTATCAATTGCTTTGCAATGTTACGTGCATAGATAACACCATTTTCAAGATTGAGCCATGCATGTGGGTCTTCTTTACCTGCTTCACTTTGGCCTTCAAGATAAATGATTTCTACACCATCGCTTACAGCAAAGTAATCTTCATCCTCTTTTTTATCAGCATTTTTAACCAATTTACTAAACCAAGCATTACCACCTGTTTCAAGATTAATACCATTATAAAGAATGAGATCTGCATCACTTGTCTTTGTCACATCCTCAGGTAAAGGTTCATATTCATGCGGATTTTTCCCAATTGGCACAATACTGTGCAAATTAATCTCATCACCAGCAATATTTTTTGTCATATCTGCAATGATTGAATTAGTAACAACAACGTTCAATTTCCCATTGTCTTCTTGTCCCTGACGAGGTGATTGACAGGCATAAAGAAAGGAAATAGCCATAAAAGTACTTAGTAACAATAAAATTTTCTTTTTCATATAAAACTCCTTTGTAATATTTTTAAAATTAAGGTCGCTTAATTATATTATTAGGATAACTTAAAATAATATTTTTGTCAATTGTTTTCAAAATTTGCTATAATAGAAATGAAAGAAAGTGAGATCAGATGACGCCTAATAAAGAAGACTACCTAAAATGCATTCACGAAATCGGAGAAAAACACGTCAAAATTACCAACAAACAAATTTCTGAAATGATGCAAGTCTCGGCACCTGCAGTCTCTGAGATGGTCAAAAAAATGATTGCAGAAGAATTAATTGTGAGGGATAAGACACTTGGCTACTTTATGACAAAAAAAGGGCTAATGTTAGTTTCAGAGCTTTACCGAAAACATCGTCTCATAGAAGTCTTTCTTGTTCACCACCTTCATTATTCATCAGATGAAATTCATCAAGAGGCTGAAATACTGGAACACACTGTCTCTACAACTTTTATTGATCGTCTAGAAGAAACCTTAAATTTTCCACAATTTTGCCCCCATGGCGGCACCATTCCAAAAAAGGGTGAGTTCTTAGTAGAAATTAATCATCGCATTTTGAGTCGAGTGGAGACACTAGGAAGTTATCAAATTAGTCGCTTACATGATGACCATCAACTTCTCAAATATATCGAAGAACATCAGCTTGCTATTAATGATATCGTTGAGCTTGTAGAGATTGATGCTTATGCACAAACTTACAAAATAACTTATACTGATAAAACTCTCATTATTCCAGATATTATTGCACAACAAATTTATGTCCAAAAAATATAAAAAGAACTGAAGAAAGATATTCTCAGTTCTTTTCTTATATTTCTACTCTAAAACTCTCATCTTCACCAATTATCTTGAGTCAGTTTTTTAGTTCAACTCTTCCAAGAAACTCATCAACATTTGTGCTGACTGCTTGCCTGCTTGGATGATAAATTCATCAAAAGTAATATTGGCATCATGTGCTGCAGTGTCACTCATAGCACGGACAACAATGAATGGGCGTCCTGTAGCGTAAGCAGCTTGAGCGATGGCTGCTCCTTCCATTTCAACTGCTAAGACTTCCGGGAAATGAGACTTTATCTTGTCGATTTTATCTTGTCCAGCAATGAAAGAATCACCAGTGGCAATCAAGCCAATTTGGCTACTAACATTTTCATTTGTCAAGACTTTTTTAAAGACATCGACAAAATGCGTATCTGATTCAAAATAAAGGGGTTGCATGGACATTTGCCCATAGTCATAACCAAATGCTGTCAAATCAACATCGTGGTAAGCTAATTTATCCGCAACAACGATATCTCCAACTTTTAAACCAGTAGCAACGGCGCCCGCAGAACCCGTATTAATAATGGCATCTACAGAAAATTTTTCAACAAGAATAGCAACTGACATGGCTGACATGACCTTTCCCACTCCTGATTGCACGAGAACCAGTTCTTGATTTTTTATCTTCCCTGTATAGTAAGTTTTGGACAAAACAGAGTACGTTTTTTTATTTTCTAAATGTTCTACTAGGAGATTAAGTTCCTGCTCCATTGCAGCTATTATTCCAATTTTCATATCATTCCTTTTATAGTTTAAAGATGGCATAGATGAGAAGTGCTACTAAAACGAAAACCGCTAACAAAATGAGGTTAAGTTTTTTTTGAAATTCTTTGCGTTTAGCATTCTCAATGCGACGACTTTTATAGACTTTGTCCTCAGACTTTTTCCTGAACTTCAAGGTTTGGAAAAACTTGTCTTTTCGAGGTTCTTCATTCTCAAATCTACCAATTTGAATGATTCTTGTCTCCTCGTCATCTCCCTTAAGAAGGTCATCTCGAAAAACCTCCCCTCGGTTAGCACGTTCTATAATTTCATCTGTAAGGAGAGGCTTTCCCATTTATTTCTCACCTCCAAAATGCAAGGCAAAATACTGTAAGGCAATAATTGTTTTAGCATCCTCAATCTCGCCAGATGCCACCATTGACATGCAATCGCTATAGGATAGTTCAAGCAACTCCAAAACTTCATCATCATCTTGAGGACGTGGATTTGCTACTTTTTTTAGATCGGTTGCCAGATAGAGTCTTAGTTTTTCATTACAAAATCCAATAGCTGTATAAAACTCAAGTATTTGTTCTATCTTTCCCGTATAGCCGGTTTCTTCTTCCAATTCTCTCATGGCAGCTTCTTTTTCAGAACCATTTTCGCCAGCTTCTAACTTTCCAGCTGGAATTTCATAAGAAATATTTTCAATAGCTTTTCGAAATTGTTTAACAAGTATGATTTTGTTTTCAGGTGTCACAGCTAGTACAGAGACCCCACCACGATGAAAAATCAGTTCCCGTTTTGCTTGACCGAGTCCATTAGGTAACTCAACATCATCAACAGCAACTTTAAAAATATGCCCATCAAAAATCTGTGTGCGTTTAATCGTTTTTTCTTCAAAATCCATGATTTTCTCCTTAATACCACAACATAGAAAATATTACTTTTAATTTTTAAAAAGTACATCAACTATCCCATTTTAAATAAAATAGATCTATTTACTTTTCATTGATTACTTCTCTGATAAATCATCAAAATTTATTTTGCAATGGATGGTAAGGTTTATTAATAGCATAGCCTTCTTTATTGACCTGACGGCTACGGGCAATGGCAACAGCATCTTTATGCACATCTTTATTAATAGTTGAGCCTGCTGCTGTCAGAGCGTTGTCTCCAAGTGTCACGGGAGCAATTAGTGTTGAGTTACTTCCAATGAAGACATTATCTCCTATTTCAGTATCAAATTTATTTTTTCCATCATAGTTAGCAATAATAGTGCCTGCACCAAAGTTGACATTAGATCCAACATGGGCATTTCCAATGTAGGTTAAGTGACCAGCTTTAGTATTTTCTCCAAGTGAGGAAGATTTTACTTCAACGAAGTTTCCGACATGAACGTCTTTTTCAAGTTGAGAATTTGGACGAATATGTGCATAAGGACCGATAGTAACACCCTCTTTAACAATTGACTCTTCAATCATCGAGTGCGTTACAACGACTTGTTCACCAATAGTAGAATCAACGATATAAGTTCCGTTGGTTAACACAGCTTCACTGCCGATTTTCGTGTGGCCTTTGAGTGTCACATTTGCCTCGATGAGAACATCTGGTGCAATGTCAACATCAGTATCAATATAAGTACTATCTGGATTTTGAAAAGTCACACCCTTAAGCATATGCGAATGATTAATACGGTGGCGCATCACTTTCTCTGCAGTGGCAAGTGCCACACGATCATTGACACCTAGACTTTCATCGAAATCACGTAAGGCAAAGGCACCTACTTTTTCACCGTTTTCTCGGAAAATAGAAATAACATCTGTTAAATAGTATTCTCCCTGTGCATTATCTGTATTAATACTCTTAAGTGCTTCAAAGAGACGTTTATTATCAAAAACATATGTCCCTGTATTGATTTCTTTAATGCCTTGCTCAAACTCTGTCGCATCTTTTTGTTCAACTATTTTAGTAACTTCATCGTTTTGATTACGAATAATACGACCATAACCAAAAGGATTGTCTGCTTTTGCGGTTAAGATTGTTGCTACATTTTTGTGGTTAACATGGAATTCGACCAGATTTTTCAGGCTTTCTCCAGTTATCAATGGTGTGTCACCTGCAATAACAAGGGTTTGACCTTCTAAACCTGCTAATTGTTCTTCAGCCATCATGACTGCATGCCCTGTTCCAAGTTGTTCACTTTGAAGGACAAATTCAGATTTATCTGCTAAAATATCACGAACCATTTCAGCTTTATGACCGATGACTGTCACATTTTTTTGTGGGTTGATAGCAACAACATTTCGATAAACATGCTCAAGCATGGTAAGACCTGAAACTTTATGTAAAACTTTTGGAAGATCGGATTGCATACGAGTTCCCTTACCCGCAGCAAGAATAATGGCATAATTGTTCATAAATAATTCCTTTAAAAATAGAGTGATTAAAATCACTCTATTATATCATATTACCTAATTCTAAGCTTAATTTTGCTGAAATAACGAACTTTCCTAAATACTTGCCACTGCTTCATCTAATACTTTCATCACTAAATGACTATGTTCAAGAGCACTTTTTGCGCTGTCGAAATCTCTTTTAGCAATGATAGCTTCAAAAGCTACAAATTCATCATACATGTGGTGTTTTTCAGTGTTTAGATCGGTTATTTCCGAATCTTGTCCATTGAGTGTTATTGCGACTTCTGGCACGGTGCTTATAGAACCATTTATAGACAGAATCCCCTTAACCCCTTGAATAGTAGAGTTCACTTCAGAATTAGAATCTTTGGCTGCAATGCAAACAACCTTAAAAGTACCATAATCCATAGTCAACATTCCAGAAGTATCTATAGAATTTTCCATATTCGCCAAATACTGGACGCGCTCAGGCTGTCCAAAAAGCCCAACAACAAAATGAATATTATAAATATTCAAATCTCGTAGAGCACCCCCACCCTGTGCTGGATCAAAGGCAGGCGCTATCTCTCCACGTAAAAAAGCATCGTATCGAGAAGAATATTTAGAAAAGTTGCATTCAACAATCTTAATATCACCTAATTTTTGCAAGTTATCTTTCACAAACTGGAAATTGGCACGGTATTGATTTGTGATTGCTTCTAGAAGTATTAGATTTTTTTCTTTTGCAATGGCCGCTAAGTCTTCAAACTCTGCAAATGTCATAGTAAAAGGTTTTTCACAAATGACATGTTTGCCTGATTGCAGAGCTTTTTTTGCATAATCAAAATGCAAGTGATTTGGAAGTGCTACATAAACGGTGTCTATTTCTGGATTTGATAAAATATCATCAAAAGAACTTGTTGCTTGTGCAATGCTATAAGTTTGCGCCAACTCCTCACCAATTGCAATGCTTCGAGGTGTTGATAAGATTGAAACGAGTTCAATACCTTCGATTTCTTCTAAAACAGGAAGAACAGTTCTAACAATTAGACCTGTGCCTAAAATAGCTAATTTCATATTAATGTCTCCTTTTTTGGATAAATAACTTCAAATTCCTCTAAAACCACTTGTTTGTCAGTTGTGAAATGCAAGCCATACTCTTCAAATAATGATGTGAAGAAGTTAATGTGCGCTTGTTTCCAATAGTCAAGTGTTCTGTCGCCTTCACCTTCTTTAAAAGCATGTTCTTGGGTAACTTGGTTGAAGGGTGAAAAACTGACTTTGATTATTTTAATAAGACAAACTGCTTCATCACGACTATTCAAAATAATATGATAAGAGCCTTCTTTGGGAATCGGTTCCTTGTCAATTTCATATAAATCATAAGCCGAAGAAGTTGCTGTTTTCACCCCATCTATTACTAACTGTGCCAAAGTATCCGCTTCTACTCCAAACTGCCAAGCATCAAAATCTGCATTTATCTCGGGATTCAATTTTTCAAATACATCCCACAATTCTTGCGCTGTCATTGTCTCCCTTTCAATTAGTAAATAATCCTTATTTACCTACATTCTAATATTCAATGGCAGTTATACTCAAGTCTTTAATAGCATCTTATTTCAAACTCCAACCACCATCAATTTTTACAATCTCACCCTGCATAGAAACTGCTTTCCCAGAGGCTAAAAACAAAGTCAAGTCTGCAATTTCATCAGGTCTCGTCCATCGACTAATCGGAGTTTCTGAAGCCACCCAATCAGCCATACCACCTGGCTGAAAATCCGCTTGCGTCATCGCTGTTTTAACTGCCCCTGGTGCAATACCAAAAACTTGAATACCACTTTTTGCGTAGTCCAAAGCTAATTGCTTTGTGAAGCCTGCTAATGCATGCTTGCTGGCAGTATAGGCTGAGCCACCACCACCTGCTAGAAATGAAGCAATTGAGCACATATTGATAATTATGCCACTTTCATTTTCAACCATTTTCTTCAAATAATGACTAGTCATTTCAACTGTTGCAAAAAAATTGATATTAAAAACCTCTCTGAAAGATTCTAAACTAATATCCAAATGTGCTAGGTAATCATCGAGAATCCCAGCAGTATTACAAAGAATATCGACTTGTGAAATATAGTCATAAATTGGAGAGAGGTCATCTGTCAAATTAGCCTGTAAGAAATGAAAATTTCCAGACAAATCCGGCTTACTGTCTTTATCTACACCATAAACAACATAGTCATTTTCTAAAAATAACTGTGCTTGTGCAAAGCCGATGCCCGAAGACACACCCGTGATCAAGACTGTCTTAGTCATTCACTTCTTGCCAATCCTCTGCAAGAATATCACACGGTGTTGGACTCCACATAGAAAACCCCTCACCATCTCCAGAAACATTAATCAAAAAATAAGGAGTTGCCTCAAATTTTTGACCTTCAACTTCTAATTTATCAAATAGTTGAACATAATTTTCAGCACCGCCCCAACCAGTTCGTACATATTTTTTCTTTAACTTTAAACCCGGTAATACCTCTTCGAATGTCATGTTTTTCTCCTTGAAATATTCAAACTCATGTACTCACAGATAGCTTATAT
>CAZPYI010000037.1:0-17072 GCA_964590305.1 uncultured Streptococcus sp. | reverse complement strand
CTAGATGTTTCTGTCTCTGAAACTGTGACAGTCAAAATACCCTTGTCTTTATTATAATTTGTTACTATAATTTCTGGAGCAGTAACTACTACTTCCTCACGTTCTACTGTGAATCCTTCAGTTACTCCTAAACCTAATAATTGGTTTCCAATTTTACTTTTACCATAAATATGTACACTATAATGTCCAGTATCAAAATTATGATTTTTGACACTAACTAGTCCTATATAAGTTCCATCTGACTGCTCTGTTGCTGTTGTCCATTTTATATCATCTTGGCCATTTATATCACTCCACACTGGTAAGGTAACCGAAGATATATATAGTGGAACATTCTCAACAATTATTTCATAATTGTTTTCCTTAACAGATTTACTAATAGTTGTCTTAATATCAGGTCTAGCAATAGTAACGGTTGCTGCACTTAATCCAACTGCCTTACCGCTTTCAAAGGAATAAGCATGAATATTATAAACACCATAGCCCGAATGTTTTTCATATCTAGCTATTGCAGTACCATTTGTATTAGCATCATACCAAACAATATCATCTTGGCCATTTACATCACTCCACACTGCAAATTTCACTTTAGTGTAGTCTTTAACAACATTTGAATTTAATGCAATCCCAATTCCCTCTTTGGTTAACTGAGATGTCACATTATTTATATTAGCTGGTTTTGTAATTTTATAAGATCCAAGAACAGTACCAACCCGTGTACCATCAGCATAATCTACATAAACATGTACATTATAAAAATCAGATGTATTTGAGTGATTACTAATATTAACGATTGTAGTAGCTGTGTTTCCAATAATAGCAGGGACATACCATTTTATATCATCTTGTCCGTTATCTTCTGACCATACTGCAATTGAAACTCCAGTAATATCTTTAGTAGTATCACTCCCTGCAACTACAACATCAAAACTAGTCTTATTCTCTGCATAGTTAACCATAGAAATAACTGCATTAGAACGGCTGTCTACATTATCAAAACCAGAAGTCGTAGTAAGACCAACCAGTCCACCAGTCACCGTACTCATTCCGTAAATATGTGCATTATAATGTCCATAGTCATTTTTATGATCTTTGATAGAAACATTAACTCTGTAAGTACCACTTGAAACATTTATTGCTTGATACCATTTTATATCATCTTGTCCGTTCTTCTCTGACCAGACTGGGACGAGAATACTTGTAATAGTTTCAGGAACATTATCGATGATAATTTCATAATTACCAATGCCTGTCTTCATGACACTAGTCTGGACATCTGGTTTAGCAACTGTGATAGTCATGGCATTTAAGCCATTTGGCTTAGAATCCGCGACAAAAGAATATGTATGGATATTATAGAGGCCATAATCTTTGTGCTTAGAGAGTTGAACATAGGCAGAGCCACTGCTATCTGCTGTATACCATACGATATCATCTTGACCATTAATCTCTGACCAAACAGCAAATCTAATACTTTCATTTGTTGCGATTGTTGCGTTGTATTGAATAGAAATCCCTTTATTATCTAAAACCGCAGTAACTAAAGCTTGCCTTTCAACTTCCAATTTTGAATTTTCTTGATTTACTTTTAAAACATTATCTTCTTGGAATGGCTTCAAAACAGATGCGAATTCCTGAGAATTGTTTGTATTTTGTGCACTCTCCCCAGTAACTATGCTGTCCTTACCCTCACTTACACTATCTTGAGAACTCGCACTATCAATACCCGGCTGAACAGCCTCTAATTCATCATTATGAGATAAACTATCTTCACTTTCATTATTGGATATGTCAGATTTATTATTAACATTAATTAATGTAGGGCTTTCAATTTCTGAATCTGATGGTGCAGTATTGCTAGATACAATTGATAAATCGCTTAATTTTTCATTGTTATCTGAAGATTCTACTACTAAATCAGTTGCTTCATTCAAGGGTATCGTTACAGTTTCATCCGCAAAAACCAAGTTGCTACTAAGAAATGCACCTATAATAACTGGTGCGAAGAGATTAGACTTTAGATTGATTTTTTTCACTTCACTTTTCCTTTTCTTAAACTTTTCATAATTATACCATTTTTTTAATAAATATTTCAATAAGATAAGCGAAGGATGATGTATTGTTAGTAGTCAACTAATCAAACATTAAAAAATTAGTTTAGTCAGAATAAATGTATGTTACTGAACCACCCCAAAATGAATCTAAAGGATTAAACCAGCCTCTAAAGTTACTTATATAAGTTTTTCCAGCATAATTTGATTCTTTAACTTGAATCCTCGTAGAACTTTCAACATGAGTAACATAAGCAACATGTCCATATCCACCACCATCATTAGGCCAAACAGCAATTGAACCAACTTTGGGAACACTTCCAATTCTAAAGCCTTTTGATTGGGCATTTCCTGCCCAAACTCCTGCATTTCCTAAACGATTTGGAATCCATGGTGCCAATTCTTTAACCGCCCAAGTACAATAACCTTTTGGATAAGTGTTTATTTCATTAATATAAGTAGTTATTTTAGGATTAGGAGCTGTTTGTTGTGCCTCTGGTTTATAGCTTTGATCATTAAGATTAAAAGTAGCCGTTGAATTATCTGAATAGGTAATGGTTGCTCTCACTGAAAAATCATCTGCAGCTGTTCCAAAAGATTTCAGATCTATAGTTTGACTAATGTTAGCAGAAGCTGAAGGCTTTGATTCATAAACTTTACTATTTTGAGGGTTATTTTTTGATGTCACATTAACTTTCATACCTATCATTCTTTTAGACATAGCTGTTTTCAGGGCTGTCACAGTAAAAATTCCTGAAGCAGTATTAGCATTTTCAATTTTTACGGTTGGATTTTCTAGTCCACTAATGCTATCAATTTGGAAACCAGATGTTACTCCTAGTCCTTCAAATCTTTTTGTAAGAATATTCTGTCCATAAATATGCGCATGATAAGTTCCTAAATCAAATCCATGATCTCCTAGTTTGACAATCACTTGATAAGAATTTGATGAGAGCTTTTGTGCAGTATACCACTTAATGTCGTCTTGACCATTAACTTCTGACCATACTGGAATCATAATAGAACTCATATACTCTGGGACGTTATTGACTGAGATAGTGTAAACTTTGTCAGAAGATGAAATAATCTGACTTGAAATATTTGGGCTATCAATCATTATAGATTGAGCTGATATTCCTGTTAATTTACCATCTTGATTTAGATAAGTATGTATATGGTACTTTCCATAGCCTTTATGGTTCTTGAACTCAGCAACTATCGAGCCACTGCTTGATGCAGTATACCATTTAATATCATCCTGTCCATTCTCTTCTGACCAAACAGCATGATAAATTGTTCCATTTGAAGGTGCATTAGGATCCGATAAAATTTTTATTCCGTTAGTCTGCAACTCAATTTTAGGAGGATTTACAGGTACTTTCGTATCTTTTAATACAGTACCTACTCTTTTATTATTAGAATAAGTTGTATATACATGAGTAATATAATTTCCAGCACGATTGCCATGATTTGCTAGATTAAACTGGATTTGTGCTTGACCATTTGAAATACTTGTTGTTGAATACCATTTTAAATCATCTTGTCCATTCTCTTCTGACCATATTCCAACATCTACTTTTTTGATATTCATACCATTAGTTGACTTTGTGACCGTGACATCAAACGTTTTACTATTTGAGTCATAATTACTCTTGGTAACTATCCCTTGACTCTGGTCTTCAGCAGACACCATGTTTGGAAGTACAAACATCCCCACAATACAAGCACTACCTATCAGTAACTTTAATTTTTTCAAAAACATTCTCCTTAATATTTTTTTGATTCACTTTATATATTCGAAAAATGACTGAAAGTTAAAATAAAAAAAGAAGATTGAAATCTTCTTAAATCTAATACAATGTTATGAATCAAGAGGTTACTTGTCTTTCTCTTTAATGATATAAACAGGCCGTTTTTTTGTTTCCAAAAATATTTTTGAAATATACTTACCAATAACTCCCAATGCAAGTAATTGAATACCCCCAATAAAGAGCATAATACAGACCAAACTTGCCCAACCCGTTACATTATCTCCAAAAATTAGCTTCCGCCCGATGATAAATAAAATACCAATGATTGACATTAAGAATGAACCGGCACCCGCCCAAAGTGAAATGGATAAAGGAGCTTCTGAAAAATTAATAAATCCATCCATAGAATATTTCAAAAGGCTCCAAAAATTCCACGATGTCTCCCCAGCAATGCGTTCTCGGTTCTCATAACTAATATAAGTGACATCATAACCAACCCAAGAAAAGAGTCCTTTCGAAAACCTGTTAACTTCTTGAAGTTTCAAAATACTATCCACAACTTGTCTTGTCATCAAACGAAAGTCACGAGCTCCGTCTACCATCTCGGTATCAGAGACGGTATTTATGATTTTGTAAAATAGCTTCGAAAAAAACGATCTTATTGGAGGTTCGCCTTTACGATCCGCACGACGGGTTCCCACAACATCATACCCTTCTTGAATCTTCCTGTACATATCAATAATCAATTCAGGAGGATCCTGCAAATCAACATCCATAACCGTTACAAGATCACCATCAGCTGCTTCTAATCCTGCAAAAAGCGCCGCCTCTTTCCCGAAATTTCGAGAAAATGATAGATAGTGAACATTTCTAAACTGATCCGATACTTGTCGTAAAACGGTTAACGTTGCATCTTTAGAGCCATCATTTATAAAAATATAGTTAAAGAGCAACTGATTTTTTAGTTCCAATTCAACTTTCTGAGTTGCTTCTAAAAAAGATTGAATAGTATCTTGCTCATTATAGCAAGGAATAATGATTGATAATTTTTGCATAGAAAAATTATACCTTTCGTTTATGATTAAAGTCAAATTGATCGATAACACAAAATTCTAATAGCGTATAAAACAATTCAATATTTTATTTCATTTGATATAGTGCAAAAAATACGTAAGTGATTAGAGGTGTGAAAGCTAAACCAGTAACGTAATATAGTAGCTTTCCTTTAAGTAAATTAATTTTTGGTAAAAATGACAACAAGATTATATATATTGGAATAAAGTAACGTTCTTGTACTCCCTCAATGACCTCTGAACCAACAGTAGAAAATTGAAGGTACAAAATTATAAAAACAAGAAAAACAAACGAAATACTTAATAAGTTCTTGAAAAAACTAAAAATTGAAAAGTATTTTGTGTTATTGTTAATAATAGTCTCTACAACTTCTGAATCATTTATAAAGCTACTAAAAATTAAAGTGGCAACATAAAGGAAGGTTATATTTGTAGGAATGTAACTAAAATAGTATCCAAAGTTTGTATAAGCAAGTTGAAATTTAAAAAAATTATAATTTGCTATTGTTGATATCAATAATTTTGTGAAATTAGTGATATCAGAAAAAATAAAATTCAACTGTCTCTCAGTGCTGACATCTCTTAAGAAGAAAGCTCCTGTATTAACATTTCGAACAATATATAACCAAAACAACGTAATCATAGCACAGCCAACAATTAAAACCAATAAAGAGATCATTTGACTGTTCTTCATCAATTTAGATTTCATACCAATAATAATTAAAGGTAAAATCAGTCCAACAAAAACAAAAAGTGGCATTTTCCCCAGAACAAGAGCCAATGAAACACTTGCTATTTCTATTAGATCAATTGTTGCAATTTTCTTTTTTAGATAGATCATTTTATAAGCAATTTTTAGCACCACTGCAAAAAACAAAGCCGAAAAAGCAATGGTATAACCATCAGCTGTAATGGTTGAAAACCCCATAAGTAGAGATGGACCGATTCCTATCAAACTCAATGTTAATTTTCCAAATGGGATAACTTTAACTGCTAAACACCATATAATAGAGAAGAAAATTAAGCCTACAAGTCTCATTATAAAGAATTCAATTCCTGGAGGAAGTTTCAACATCTCCGTAACCCAAAATGTAACGGTATAAGGTAAGTAAACAAATGGGGTATAAGGTATGGCATTAGTATTAGTGTAAAAAATTGTTTCAGTTGTATATTTTAAATCAGTATAGTTTTTTAACCAGTTAAATTGAACAGCAGGATATTCTCCACCTTGAGTATTATTGGTTCTCGCCCGTTCAATAAACTCATATTGGCTTTGCGATAAATTACCACCAATTTGAGACCAGTCGTCATCTTCTAACACCATAAACTCACCATGTGCCACTTGAATACTGCGTCCATAATGAGCTGCTTCATCGAAACCATTCATAGGCTGGCGAACAAAAATTGAGAAACACCCTCCTAGAAACATTCCTATCAATGCAATTAAAACCATTAGAGTTAGCCTATTATCTTGGATACCAAAAAAATTTTTACATCGATTAAACATTATCTCTCCTTAAACCCACTACCACTTTTGTTTCTTTCATAATAATCATATACTTTAAGTTCATACTGCATACGATTTTGTCGAACTAATGTATCCAGTATAACCCCTGCAATAAAAGAGAGGGCTGCAAGTATCATAAAACCTGTAGCCAAAACTGCTGAAGGCATCTTATCAATTAATCCTGTTTGAGCAAACTCACTAATAACTGGAAGCCCACAAATCAACCCAAAAACAAGTAAAATTAAAGAAACAAGACTAAAAAACAAGAATGGTTTATAGTCCTTAAATAAATTAAAAATCATTTTTAATACTTTAAAACCATCAGAAAATGTATCAAGTTTTGATTCACTTCCTTCTGGTCTATCTTGATAAGTAATTGGAACTTCAACAAGTTTGAATCGCTTATCTAATGAATGAATAGATAACTCTGTTTCAACTTCAAATCCCGGTGATAACACTGGAAATGTTTTTACAAAAAGTCGATTAAAACCTCTATATCCTGTCATGATATCTTGGTAATTTCCTTTGTATAATGTATTAATAAGGTTCTTCACAAGATTATTTCCTAAGTCATGAAACCCACGCTTATTTTCTTCAGAATAGGTTCCATTTGATAGACGATCACCAATGGTCATATCAGCCCTCCCAGAACGAAGAGGTTCAAGGAGCTTTTCTACTTCTGTTGCTGGGTAAGTATCATCTGCATCCACCATAATATAGTAATCAGCGTCTATTTCTCTGAACATAGAACGAACAACATTTCCCTTACCCTGACGAGGCTCAAAACGAACGATTGCTCCTGCTTCTCGGGCTAAATCATTAGTTTTATCTTTAGAGTTATTATCATATACATATATATTAGCATGTGGCAAAACTGCCCTAAAATCTTTGATAACCTTTTGAATTGTTACTTCTTCATTATATGCTGGAAGTAGAATTGCAATCTTTTCCGTCATGTTTTCTCTTTCTTTTTTAAAAAAAATAATTCTTGAATCATTAAATGTGCTGCTTAAACTAATTTATTAATTCTCATAAAATTATATTCGGAGAACGTTTATAGTTATTATTTTTAGTAGAAAATGAGAATAAATAGTTACTCTACATTTTTTCGGTAGTGACTAATATTTGTAAACGTTTAATATATAGAACGAATCTATGCTATTGAGTTAATTTTTCAATAAAACATTCTGTCCCTATTAATATAACACATGAAACGTCTAATTGACCTTTAGAAGGATTTAAATTATCATTTTTTTGAAATCTTATGTATTGGGTAGAATCTTTTATTAACCTGATTTCACCTAGATTATCAAAAGTCTTCTGAGTATACTATTAGCTTAGCACAAACATCAGTTTAAAGATAAATACTGTCTTGAAATTGAATATTGACTAATTAATTAAAAATTTAGCTAGTAAATACTTTAATAAAAATAGTGAAATCAACTGTATTTCGTTCTACATTCAAACTATTGACATATACACAAAATTATCTCTTTAATTTTCTAAAATAACTAGTCATTCACTCAATTTATCCCGTACTAAGTGACTTCATATTTTGTGATTACTAATATATTTTAAACTAACAAAATCAACCCATGATTGTTCTAATAAGTAAGTGAAATAAGCGACCCAAGAAACTTTAAAGAGGATCTAAGCGATCTAACTTTTTATTTTTCGACTTTGCTACTGAGAAAAATTTATAATATCCAGAACTAGAAATAAACAAAATTGCTGGTAAAAATTGTATCAAATATCTTGAACGACCACCTTCAAATATAAGTAAAAACAGTAGACCACCAAAAATTGTTATTTGTAACCATAAATCATAGCTGCTACCATTCACATCGAAATAAAAAGAATAAAGAAAGAGGCCTAAAATTGTGATAATCCAAATAATTTGCATCAGATAAGAGTATAAAAAATAGTTAGTTGATCTTACATAAACTTGTTCTCTAATTTTTTCCGATAATTTTAGATTGGTGAAGTAATTATCTAACTTATTTTCCTCTGAGAGAACTGCTTCTATTTGCCACCCAAACATACCCTCAGATGTAAAAAGATAATATTTTCTTGCTAAATGCTGCACGAATGTGATGAAAGTCATGTGTGACAGTCTATCACGTATTGATGAGAGAAAAATTGAATTCCTGTCATCTCCTGAAGCGTTAATAACTTCCTCAGTTAATTCACTATGTGCTGCACCTGTTGAAGTCAGTCCAAGATCAATAAAGTACAAGGATGTTCTACTTTGGCTAGAATCATAATTAAAATATGTTTGATGATTCAAACTATAATGATAACCAAAAAAAGTAAAGATAAAAGTAAATAAACCAACACTTAATAGGTAAATAGCTTTCTTAAAATTAAATTGCTTAATATTTTTGATAATTACAACAACAATAACTATGAATAGTGCTATATAGTAAATGATTAATGGTGGTCTAATACCGTAGCTAATTCCAGCTAAAACACCAATACATGCTGCATAAAACAATCGCAACTTAGAATTATCACTTGTTTGAATCTTATAAATTAGCCAAATCAATAAGGTTGCCAAAAACAAGGCTAAACAATCCGAATAAGTATAGAGAAACTGCGGTGAAAAACCAAATAGAAATACAAAATTATAGTAGAAGAGAATACTCTGCGTTTTCGCTAATACTTTCGATATTACTTTGGTAAGTATTATTATTGAAAAATCAATAAAGAGAATATTGAAGAAGACAAGCCCCAAAATTAAATATTTCTCACCAAATAATAGCATTACCAATTTAAACCAAATAATTAGCAAGAAATTATTTGGATTCTGTGAAACATAATTCTGAACTGAAGCATCAATCTGCCCAATTGCTAGTTTGTAAACAGCATTTGGATCGGCGACTGCAAATCCTGAAGAAGATAACATCAATATTACTTGAAAAATTATCATAACAAGAAAAATAGGAATTTTTATTCGCTGAAATACATTTTTTATTTTCAGTTTTGATGAATTGCTTAAACGTTTTTTTAAAAGATATAACAAAAATAAAACTATAAGAATTAAAGCAATAGTAATAAATATCCTCATTCTAAAGGATAAAATTTCATAGCGATCATTAATGATAAAAAATCTCAAACCACTTAATAACCAGACAAGTGTCATTACTTGAAAAATCATATTTCCAAATTTTAACAATAACTTCAAAACAAACCTCCCAAAAAACTTCTGCAATAAGATTGTAATATACTATACAGTGAAAATTGATTAAATTAATATCTGTGATACCTCTTAAAATAAATTATTAGTTATTCAATAATTTATTTCGCCACCTGATACTATGTCTATGGTTTATATTCTACCTTTTTAAAATAGGTTTTATTGAAAACTAAAAAAATCACCGGATTTGCCAGAATAATCTTTTCCTAACGTAATATCATATTGAATAATCTCTAAATCATTGGCAATTTCCTTTCCCTCATCGCTTAGATCTGTTTTATCTACACTTGAATTATTTAAAACATCTGTTAACAATGCATAATAAGGTGATACTTTAGAATGTGTATGTTGTAAAAGCAATGCTGGGAAGTCACTAGAATTAACCATTGGATAATCTAATTTTTCTGTTTCATGATTACTCCAAATAAAATAATCTGTTAAATATTTATTTTCTGGATTATCATAGAAAAAACTATCTGGATATAAGCCAGGTAAATGGTCTCCATAAAAGACAACAGTGACGGGTTTATCTAACTCACTTAATGAATCTAGAAAGTTTTGTGTGGAAGCATCAACATTATTTAATAGCCTTGAATAATTTGTCAAGTCATAATTCGCTTGGTCAGTTAAATTAATACCCTCAACAATCAAATCTGATGGCATATTAGCCACCCAAGGAACATGATTTTGCATTGTTATTACAGAGAAAAATTGCGATTGGTCTGCATTGATGTTTTCTAATATATTATCATAAACTGTCCTATCACTTATGTTGGCACCTTCGTATGCTATGTTGGTCAATCTCTTATCGGTATCTGACGTAAATATTAAACTAGAATATCCCATCAGCTCATAGACTTGCTTTCTATTATAACCACTTGCTCCTGAACTGTGAATTACAAATCGATTATCAGAATCATAACTATTGCTTATCGACGGTATCAGAGACATTTTTGGTGCTACTTCTGAATACAATACTGATACTGAATCTGAGAAATTATATAATGGTAAGCCTGTTAATGATTGGTACTCCATATTTGCAGTACTTCCCCCATAACCATCAGATTTCATCAAACCTGTAGTAGTGAATTCTTTTAGGTGATCATAAAAGGGGACAATCTCCATATTGCTTGTAACACCATTGAGACGTCCTGGGTCTGAAAAACTTTCACTTAAAATAAGAATAACAGTTTGATCAGAGATATTATTTTCTCTAGTGGCATTTATTTCATCCGCAACTTGTCTATATTTGTCCATAATTTCATTAACTCGATTTTCATTGTAACCATCAGGCTCATTCATAATAGTCGTTGTTAATTGTTTTGTCCAAACATACATTAATGATTTATATCTTGCATTAGTAGAGAATCCTAACCAAGTTATTTTCCCATCATTGTTTAAAGATGAGATAATTGGAACTCCTTCGATGATATTTCCGTTATCATCAGTTTTAAAAACATTATAAATACAAATTACAATTGTCATTAAAACCATCAGAACTAGAGCTCTCTCCTTAGTTCTTGGAAAAATTGGTCCAGAGAGAACTCTCTTCCTTAAAACAAAGAAAACTCCAAAAGTGACTATCAGAACTGAAATAATAGAAAATACTAATGTGAAATCAACAAATCCGACAATTAATCCAACATCTTTTATCCACGAGAAATCTGTAATTAAAAGTGGTTCGCTTCTCATTACCTCTTTAATAGAATTTATTATTGTAATGATACTACCAAGAATAACTAATAAGATAGTTGACAATAGATAACGATTAATCACTAGATAAACAAATAGACAAAATAACAATAAAATAAAAAATTGATATAGTAAGGCACCAGGAAAAATATAGTAGTCCAATAATGCCCCTGTTCCTCTTATACCAGATTGAATAGAATAGTTAAAAACTTCAGATAAAACGCAACTTGTCACAAAAACTAGAGAAAAACTAGGTCTGTTATTTTTAATATCCGAAACTGACTTGGTTGTTATTTCAATAATAAAGTATAAAATGGGGAGTAGCCCAGCTACTAAAATAAATAAGTGTAAACAAACAGATAAAATATAACTACTGTAATCTCCAGAAGTAAGAGATTCTATTATGTAACCCCTAAAGTAGTCTATAGTTTTATCATCAGTAAGAACCAAAATTAGCAAGAATACTTGCAACAAAAATTTCTTATTATCCCCTGTATTTAAATTAACATCACTAAAAATATTAATTATATCATTATTTTTAATCTTTTTTGATATTAAGAAAAACAAAAGCAGTAAAGGAATCATTACACTAATTGTTATGTAACTATTCTGAAAAAAATTATTTTTAAAAATATTCCAACCATCAAATGTAGGATTATTTATATTTTGTGATATTTGAATAAAATATGATATCAGAATATAAATTAAATAAGTGATACTTAAACGTAACGCAAACTTTTTATCGATACTTGTTAGAAAGAAAAGTGCTAGTCCTAATATCGAAAGTAAATAGACAAAAATCCAAATATCTCCAGACTACCAAACTGAGCTGATTGCTCAGTCAACTCTGGGGCAACTAATATATGATTAATAGTATAAAAACTAATATAGTAGACAAAAATAAGAATAAGAACTCTTTGCAGAACTTTGATGATGTCAATATTTTTAAAAAATAGCTTTAATTTGGCTTTTAGCTCATCATTAGTTGTAAAAAAATATTTCATGTTTTGTTTTTCTCATACAGTCTCTTAATAATATATTTTACTGCTTTAGCTGGTCCAATAAAAATGAATTTTACTGCACCTTTAATACCACCCATCTGATTAAAATCAATAAACATTGGGTTAGGAGCACCTACACTGTCGCGACCATTAAGTTCTCTGTTGTCAACAAAAGCAGGTATAGAGATAAGGTTCTTAGAAATTCTAAAATCATAATTTTTATCCCAAGCAACATAGATTAATAATCTCTCAATAACATGTAAAATAGAATTTTGAGGGAGAGGCTCTTCTGGAATATCTGAATCATCAAGCTCTAAGTCAAATAGCTTTTCAAGAGCATCATATTTAAACCAGACAAAGGTACCATAACTCATTACAAATGTATTTATATCACAAAAGTTAATAGATTTTGACATTCCCATTTTTTGCCATAAATCATTCATAGAGTCAGCAACAATTTTCTCTTGCCAAGAGTATACCATATTGTGGTATCTAAATGCTGTCGGGATATCTGCTATGACAACTCCTAAATCTTCTTGATGTACAAAATTTGAAACAATTGAATTAGAGGAGTCCACTAACATATTAACAAGTTCTCTTCGCCAAGATTGTCCTATCAAATAATCTACTGCTAGGGTTGATTTCTTTGTATGGAAATGTCCAATGTATGAGTATATCGATAATTTCTCTTTTAATTTCAACATCGGCAGAATATCTCTACCGATATTGCTGAAGACACTAATATCAGCAATAATTTTATTTTCACCTATAATACTACGGATTTCAAGTTCTTTTTCTTTACTATCTGTTGTAATAAATAGATCATAGTCAAATTTAAATGTTTCAAATGAGTTTAAAAATTCTTGTAATAAATCGACATAAAAAACATGAAGATGAACAGCTATTTTATGATTCACAGACTTTAAATCACACTCAATATCTCTTAAATATTTTCTATTTAACAAATAGTCAAAATCAGGACGATTAATTTTAGACATATGACTGACAATCAAATCAACAGGATAATCGCTAGTTTGCTCTACTTGATCTAAAATATACGGAGTTACAATATGCTTCATATCAACAGGGTTTTCAGCTATTGCTTTAATTTTTAGGAAAGGGACTCTTTCAAGCAAAATTTTTGATGGATAGATTTGCGAAAAATTTTCATTTGGATAAAGTTTCCTGTCTTCTTTGTTAGCGTTCAACATAGTGTCATATGTAAAGCCGGCTTCCAAAAAGATACGAGTCATTTGAGTTTCATACTCATCAATGACTCTTTGGACATCCGTGTAGTCATTAATATTTTGCCAAAAATTTTGAAAAATATCTGACTCAATTATCCTTTTTTTGAATGAAATAAAGTAACTTTGGATATGTTCATTTAATATTTTTTTTACTTCTCTGTGGTTTGTCATTCCCCAGAAATCAACTTTACCATCTGTTTCAAATCTTTTATAAGAGCTTGATAAATCCCAGAGTGGTCCAAAACAGGTATCATTCATAATAGTTACAGAATCATATGTATTCAAGTAATCAAAACCAACAAATGCCATACCATCACGCCAAGCCGCAAAATCAAACCCTATGTTCTCTCTTTGAATAAAATTATCTATATAGTGATTTGATATCAAACAATCTGTATCTTCCGATGATAATTGACTATTTGAAATAAAAATTACTTTAGAAAAATTTGGTCTTATTTTTTCCAACTGATAGATAACGTGTGGACTTAATTCGCCAAATTTGTTGAAATGAACATAAAGTAACAAGCGCTTCATTTTTGTCTCCTAATAAAATTAATGATTTTTGTTGGAATGGTCCATCTTCTTGATGAAATAACCTTATTATACTTTTCGGTTGCCTCAAATAATTTGACTTGCAGGTCTTCACATTTTTGTTTTTCCCTTTTCAAATCTATTTGATTTCTAAAAGCTATTTCATTTTCTATACTCAAAGTTATTATTTTATTACATAATTGCTCTAAAAAATTTTTTTCATTACTATCTATTCCTATGTTTGAAAATTTATAATGGAAAATATATTTTTTTTCATCATCCGATTTTCTTATATAATAGGTAATTTGTGGATCTTCAGATGGAAAAATATAAGTATCATCTACAACGAAAGCGTTCGTTTCCTGAGGATAGACATCAGTTTTATACTTTTCATCAACTAATTTTACATTTGTAAAAATATTGGCTGATTCTGTTAAATCAACTCTTATCCTTGAAATTTCTGGGGACAAGACTAGCTCTATCGTGTCTTCAGACTTCAATTCATACATGACTACATTTTCCTGTGAGAATTCTTCATTTTCTGATGCCAAATAGATACTTATAAATTCATTAGGTTGGTTCTTATCTGAATCAGAAAAATATTGCAATTTATTGATTAGTAGTTCAAAATCAGTATTTCGTTTTAAAAGATAATCACAAAACTCTATATAATCCATTTCTGGATACTGGTGTAAATAGTTTAATTGCGTTTCAAGTAAGTTATAAAATCGAGTTTGCAGTTTATCATAATCACTTGGATGTGAATCTGATCCTTGATTCAGTCTGTATACTGTCGTTACTTCTGGTAAATAGGTCAGCTCAGTTGCTTGAAATAACTCTAATTGAATATTGAAAGTATCATCTAAAGTTTCTGGGTCAATTTTTTTATTAACATCCAACATTAACTGTGTCTCAACCAGCCATGTAGAAGCCATAGTAAAGCCACGATTGGCCAACATGCTTTCATAGCTTGTTGTTTTACCAATAACACCGTTTTCGAACGCTGCGGTATGAGTGACAACCCCATTGGAATCAACAATATCAAAATCAGAATTGGACCATTTTGAAGAAGTATTTGCTTCCAACAGATCAACTTGTTTTTGAAGCTTTTTATCATCTAGCCAGTAATCATCACCATCGCACCTAGCAATATATTCCCCCTTTGCCTCTTGACAAATAGCAATCCAGGTTTTGGTTATTCCCTTATTTTTTTGATTAAAAAAAGCTCGAATTTTCTGTGGGTATTTTTTTGCATAGTCTTTTATTATCTGTCGTGAAGAGTCTGTCGATGCATCGTCAACAATAATAATTTCAAAATCAAATTCTGCCGTTTGTGATAAAAAACTGTCTATCGCCTCAGCAATCCATTTTTCCTTATTGTAATTTGTGCATATTATTGAAACTTTCATGGTGTATGCCTTTCCATCCTAAAAGAATAGATTCAACTAGTTGAAATGCCAACTTCCGTTACGCTGAATTAATCCAGTTGCTGAATCTAACTCAGATTTGTCTTTTTCATCAATATCATTGCGAACAAGCATTATGATCGGATTTTCTTTCATGTTGGAATAGGAAATCAACTGCCCATCTTCATCTCTAACTGTCACTTCTAGCTTTAATTTAGAGTTATTCAAACTTGAAAGACTGCACTCATAAACTGCAGTTTTTTTCCCAACACCACGAACTAAATGATTCATAGTGTTTTCATTATATATCCAAATATTTCTATCAATATCCGTTAAAGAAACTGCAATATAGGTGTTAATGTCCTCTAATAAATCATAAGTTATTTCAAATTTAACGGGCTCATTTGGCGCTATAATGGCTGGAGTTAACAATCGAACTTCCAGATTTTTTACCGGTAACTCTGGTTGACTTGCTTCGTTATTTTTTTCCCCATTTCCTGACTTTTCAACCAAGCTCTCTGTGTTGTCTACACTGTACTGATTAGCAACATCAAAAGGATCACCTATCGTTTTTACTAAACCGTCTTCAATCAGAATAGCTTTATTACAATACTTCTTCACAGCTCCCATATCATGAGTTACTAGTATGGTTGTTTTTCCAGATTTTTTTCGCTCTAGGAAATAATCATTGCATTTACGTTGAAACGCTTCGTCACCTACAGCAAGCACTTCATCAAGAATAAGAACATCACCTTGAGCTTTTATTGCAACTGAAAAAGCCAAACGAACCTGCATACCACTTGAATAGTTCTTTAGCTTTTGATTCATAAAATCATCTAACTCAGCAAATTCAACAATATCATCATACATACCATCAATTTCTTCAGGTGTGAATCCAAGCATAGCACCATTCATGTACACATTCTCACGGCCTGTGAGTTCTGGATTGAATCCAACTCCAAGTTCAATAAAGGAAACCATTTTCCCATTTACAGTAACAGAACCTCTTTCTGGAACATAGATTTGTGAAATTATTTTCAACAATGTGGATTTTCCAGAACCATTTCTACCAACAATACCAAAGAAATCTCCCTCTTTTACTTCGAAGTCTATATCTTTTAATACGTATTGTTCCCGGTAACCTTTAATACCTTTAAAATAGTTAACTAAATTTGTCCGTAAACTTTGTGTTGCCTCTGTTGGTAATTTAAAAAATTTACTAACATGATCAACTTTCACCGCAATTTTTTTATCTGTCATTATAAAATCTCCGCAAACCGCTTAGCGTTCTTATTAAAAATAGAGTAACCAATCAAGAAAACAAAAATTGGTAAAACGTATGGGATAATTGCGATAGCATGAGTATTGATAATATCCCAGCCTCGCTGACTTCCACTATGAATAAGAAAATGCCTTAAATCTTGAATAATTTGGGCGATAGGATTTAGCATCATCATTTTTGCTATTGTCAATTGACCTCTTTGAATGATAAAAGTCAATGAATAAATAACGGGTGTTGCATAAAGACCACCTTGTAAAACAACTTCCCAAATTGGACCAATATCACGGTATTTAACAAATAAAGTTGCAAGAATAAAAGTAACCCCTGTTGTAAAC